>JAUXRP010000007.1 GCA_030681675.1 Candidatus Planktophila sp. | reverse complement strand
GCAGCGATAACGAGTGGACCCGCACATGCTCCGCGTCCTGCCTCATCTACACCTGCAATCGGTGCGATACCTGCATTGATGAGCCCTTGCTCAATCACTTTCACTAAGTGCTACTTAACAACGTCTATCTGTGGAATATAGGCTGCACTTTTCAACGGCCAGATAACTGCAAAAACTCTGCCAGTTACACGAGATATAGGGACCATTCCCTTATTTATATCATCTTGGTGATAGCGCGAATCGGCACTTGCCCCACGGTGATCACCCATTACCCAAATCTTCCTTTTTGGAACCGTCACATCGAAATTCAAATCACTTGGAGCATTTCCTGCAAAAATATATGGTTCGGTAATTGGTGTTCCATTCACCGTTATAAGGCCATCTTTTGTACAACAGACAACGTGATCACCGGCAACGCCAATGACGCGTTTCACTAAATATTGCTTTGCAGGATTTGGAAGAACTCCGACTGCGACTAATCCAGTTTTGATTTTTGCAATAATAGGTGAGGAGGAGTTATCGCTCGCCTCTGGCAACCAGTTCGCGGGATCTCTAAACACAACTACATCGCCTCGCGAAATATTTTTAGATAAGAATGGAAGTCTATTGACGGCAACACGATCTTGAATTTGTAAAGTATTTTCCATAGAGCCCGAAGGGATATAGAAAAATTGCACTATAAAAGTCTTAGCTAACAATGAGACTACAAGTGCAACCACTACAAGGAAAGGGAGCTCTCGGAATATTGAGCCCTTACGGCGCATTAGTTGGGAGCTTTAAGCTTGTGGAGATTCGTCAGCTGGAGATTCAGCCACGACATCTGTTGTCGTAACTTCCGCTGGAACCTCGGACACCGCTTCGACTGCTACTGGTTCGGACACTGCAACTGGCTCAGCAACAACAATTGCCTCGGGTATAACTGCAACTGGGGTTGAGAGAATTCCGTCGCCGTACCCTTCAATGCCATCGCGCTTTTCGCGAATCTTTGCAGCCTTACCGCGAAGATCGCGAAGGTAATAGAGCTTGGCACGACGAACATCGCCCTTCTTAACGAGCTCAATCTTTTCGATGACAGGTGTGTGAACCGGGAAAGTACGCTCTACGCCCACACCATAAGAGATTTTTCGGACTGTGAAAGTCTCGCGGACTCCATCGCCTTGGCGTCGCATAACAATTCCTTGGAAAACCTGAAGGCGGCTCTTGCTACCTTCGATAACACGTACATGGATCTTGAGTTCATCGCCGGCACGAAACTGGGGAATGTCATTGCGTAGGGATACTGCATCTACGGCGTCAAGGATGTTCATCTACGTACCTTTTTCTCTTTGCTGATAACAGCACTCGCTGTGGCGGTGCAGACTGCGTATCCTGCCATATAAGGGGCTCTGAGCGTAAATCGAGGTCGAGCTACTCCGGAATTGCGCGTGAAATCTGCTCGAAAAGATGTGGACCGGCGGCGATAGTCAGATTGAAGCCATGCCATTCTTTAGTTTCCACAATCGCCCCTGCCTCTCGGGCAATGAGCTCGGCGGCAGCTAAATCCCATTCCATTAACCCGGTTTCAAAGTATCCATCAACTAAGCCAGTGGCTACATGGCAGATATCTGCCGCGGCAGATCCAATTCGTCGAAGATCGCGGATCTGTGGCAGTAATGCGTTTACTATCTTCAACTGCTCATATCGCGAGGCAACATCATAGGCAAAGCCCGACGATAAGAGTGCACGGTTAAGTTCGACAGGATCGTTGCACTCAATTCTCACATCGTTTAGAAATGCTCCGCCTCTACGTGATGCTTTCCAAGTCGAATGAGTTGTCGGTGAATGAACTACTCCAGCCAATACGCCGTTTTCATCTTTAACTGCGATGCTAATTGACCAACCAGGAAGTCCATAAAAATAATTTACGGTGCCATCTACAGGATCTATGACCCACGTAACTCCACTAGTGCTTTCACGGTTTGCACCTTCTTCACCAATGATTCCATCATCTGGACGAGCGGCAAGAATTGCATCAACAATAAGTTTCTCGCTTGCATGATCCATCTGCGTTGCGATATCTATTGCCGTTGATTTTACGGTTAAATCCCATGAGGCCGGGCGATTCATTAGCAGCTCTCCAGCTTGGCGTGCAATTGATAACGCTAACTCAAGAATCGGATTTTCATTACTCATGCTGACCAGTCTAACCCTGCCATAGACTGCCCACTATGTTCTCGGCGTATTCGACTGTGGCACGAAGCCCCGGCGCAATGAAATTTTCTCTCTTCGGTCTCATCGGGCGGATGCCGATTTCGATGGACCCGCTCGCACTCATCTTTATTGTGGTGGCAGCTAGCAACTCCTACGCTCTGGCCGGTGCTTTAAGTGCCACGGCTGCGATAACTATGTCGATAGCGATGCCTTATTGGTCGGGAGTTGCCGATCGATTCGGACAGCGGGCTTTACTGATGAGAGTTTTTCCACTCAAACTTATAGGTATTGGAATTTTCATTGCTCTGGTCCAGAACGATGCTCCAAAGTGGAGTTGGTTCGCTTCGATAATTGTTGCAGAGGCGAGCTCTATTAATCTGGGTGGTTTAGTTCGACGTCGATGGCTGTACGTCCTCGGCGCCGATACATCATCAAAGAGCCACAATGAAAGAGATATCGTTAATGCCGCTTACTCACTTGAAGCCCTCAATGATGAGTTTGTATTTATAGTTGGCCCGATTATCGCTACCGCTTGCGCAACATCGATAGACCCATCGGCAGGATTACTTGCCGGACTTGTCTTTCTCTCTATTGGAATGCCGGTTTTTGCCAATCTTCGAGCAACTGAACCTCCACCATCTCCACGCATCGGGACAATACGCCCTCCAGCTGCCATGAGGAGCAAAGCTCTACAAGCCGTTGTGATTCCGATTATGTTCGTAGGCGGTTTTTTTGGTGCCATTGCAATTGTTACCGTCGCCTTTACCGCAGAATTGGGGCGTTCATCTACCTCGGGGATTCTTTTAGCCATTTGGGCTTGTGGCAGCGCAGTGGCAGCCCTGATTAATGGCTTAGTCAAATGGAGGCTCTCACATGCGGCGAGGTTCTTAATTTTCTTAATCTCTTTGACCCTGTTAGCAATACCGCTTCTATTTGCTCACTCCATTCTGGCGCTTGCACTCGCTCTTTTCTTCAATGGAGTTGCAGTAGCACCTCTCATTATTAACGCATATGGCGTGGCTGAATCATCGCTTCCCCCCGATCAAATAACGCAGTCCTTGAGTTGGGTAGTTGCGGGTATGCCGCTGGGTGGAGCTCTAGCCAGTACCGTTTCTGGTTGGAGTATCGATCGATTTGGGGCGCAGATTTCTTTTTGGGTTCCTTTAGGATTCTTAATAGCCTCACTTGTAGCCACGCTGCCTTACTTCACCACATATAAGGCGCTCATCAGTTATTCTTCCAAACATGACTGAACTGCAATTCATCGGCAAGAGCGATGAGGGTACCCATCTACGGCTGCACGATAGTGATGGCAATGAGTTCACAGTGAATCTAACGGATTCATTACGTGCCTCGGTTAATCAGCCGCACCTGATGTCGGTGCCAGAGCAACCAAGCGGTGCTATCTCTATAAAAGAGATTCAGCGTCGATTGCGATCCGGTGAGTTGCCAGAGGTTCTCGCGCGTGAAAATAATGTTAGCCTCGAAAAGATTGAGCGCTTCTCTGGGCCAATTCTGCAAGAGCGCATTTATATTATTGATCAAGCACAACAGATACCTGTTCGCAAAGAGGGCGGAAGAGATCCCGTAACTCTTCTTGGGGTAGTTCTTTCGCGCCTCGCCCCACGAAATATCGATCTCTCAGATCTCTCATGGCTGACGTGGCGTCATGAAGATGGAACTTGGAGCATCGAACTTCACTACCCACACACAAGTGGACGTGGAGTTGCACAATGGAGTTTTGATCCGACGCGTCGTCTCATAGCATCCCTCGATGAAAATGCTCGTTGGATGATGGGAGACGAACCCGCACCGCGACCAACACATTTGTCTACTCCGGGGCTTGTGTACTCAGAATCAAATCATCCATCAATGCGCGAGGCAACTAACTTTGAATCAGAGATTCCGCGACTAGCGGTAATCCGCGAAGCCCCAGATGATGAGGCCACACGTGATGGAATCGTTGCTCGAGCAAAAGTGCCCAGCTGGGATGAAATAATGTTTGGAATAAAACCAACCGAGGATCAGTAAAATACAGGAATGATTGTTGATTCAGCTCTTTATCAAAATGGCATCCGCGTTAACGGTCCTGATGACATCTCTGATTTAGTAGATATCGCTCACTCATCTGGAGGATTTGTTTGGCTTGGTCTGTCCGAACCAACTCATGAAGAGTTCGAACATGTCGTCGGTGAGCTTAACTTTCACCCACTTGCAGTTGAAGATGCCGTACATGCCCAACAAAGACCAAAGATTGAAGAGTATGAAGGACTAACTTTCTTCACTTTAAAAACGGTTTTCTACAATGAACGCAATAGCGCAATTTCAACGGGTGAGTTGATTTGTTTCGTTGAAAAAGAATTCATAGTGATTGTCCGCCACGGCGAAGGTACTCCATTAGTTACTGTTCGACATGAGTTAGAGGCAAAGCCTGAATTTTTAAAACTAGGGCCGTTTGCCGTATTGCACGCCGTAGTCGACCGTGTAATCGATGAATATAAAGTGATTGCAACTGAGCTCGAAAATGATGTGATTAACTTAGAGACCAAAGTATTTGGTGGCAAACGTCAGACTTTTTCTCAAGAGATTTACTTTCTTAAGCGTGAACTCATTGAGTATCGACACGCAATTGAGCCTCTAGTTATTCCACTGCAGAAATTAGTATCTTCAACGTACACGGAAACACCTGAAACATTAAAGCCCTTTTTTAGAGACACTCTCGATCACTTACTACGTGCCTGCGAGTATGCATCTGGCATGGATTCACTTTTAACTACTGCGTTGCAGGCCGATCTGGCTCATGTTCAAATGCGCCAAAATGAGGATGTTAGAAAGATTTCAGCGTGGGTTGCTTTGGCTGCCGGCCCAACAATGGTCGCTGGAATTTACGGAATGAATTTTGAATTCATGCCTGAACTCGGTTGGAAGTTTGGATACCCATTAGTGCTCGGAGTTGTCACAGCACTCAGTTCATTTTTGTTTTACAAGTTTAGAAAAGCCGATTGGCTCTAAGCTTTAATTTAAGGTTGTTGTAAGTAAAGCAACCTGCGTTTCTATATCGCTATCTGCGCCGTGATGGCCTACCATCGAACTCTCTTTGTCAATGCGAGTCGGATCGATTAACACGACCGTGCCTTGTGCTACGGCAATGACTTCGCCCATACGATCAAGTGAATCAGCGCTAACCAATTCACCGAATAGATTATTATCTATCGCCTGCTCGCGCGTGTAAATGTCAACGCGATCGCCTAAAAACTCTTGCCACACACTTGCAACATCGCTGCGAGCCGCTGCGTTATCGTGGTTAGGGCGCAAATACAGATGACGGGCTCGAGGTTCGCCAGCAATTGTTGCAATGTTTTCTAGGAGCGGATTCTCATCGCCGATAACAATCCTTTCACCTACATTTATCATTCCATGATCGGATGTTAGCCAGATACGGGTTCCCTTCGGCATCTCTTTCATTAGGTTTGCAACCATCAAATCGATCATGGCTAAAGCTGCTAACCATTTTTTGCTACCCACGCCATCACTATGGCCCGCCACATCGAGTTCATTCATATAGAGATAGACGAACGATGGTGTCTTGCGAAGTGCATCTTTAGTGTGTGCTATCAAATCAGGCACGACGTTGGCACCTCTGTACTCAGCGCCCCGAAAGACCGCACGTGTAAAACCACTATTTTCGTAGCGTTTAGCGGCAACATGTGCAACGTTAATACCTTCGGCCATTGCACGTTCAAACAATGTAGGCACTGGTTGCCAATTCGTTGGATCAACGCGTTCATCCCACTTAAGTGCATTTAATATTCGACCACCACTGCGTGGGACTTGCACCGTATAACCCAACATTCCATGCACACCTGGCAACGTTCCAGTTGTTAGCGTCGCAAGGCTCGTTGCCGTAGTCGAAGGAAAGGCAGTGTCAACGATTGCATGCCGTTTAAGCTGTGTGATGTTTGGTATAACGCTGGCAAAAGTTTCTAAAACGTCTGCTCCAAAACCATCAACCAGGAAAAGGATTTCGCGACCCATCAGACTAGTCCCAGCATCAATTGAATCTTCGGCCGTGCCTAGCCCAAGGCTTGAAAAAATCGATGGAGTAATCTGCGATAAATGCACGAGCCAATCTTCTCACTACATCCGCTAAGGTTATGCATATGAAGAGTGCAATTAAATACTCCACCGAAGTTTCAGATGCAATCGCAGCTGGAAATCCTTTAGTTGCCCTCGAATCTACGATTATTTCTCATGGTTTGCCACGTCCGAGCAATTTATCTGTCGCTATCGAATGTGAAGAGATTATCCGTGCACATGGCGCAGTACCAGCAACTATCGCCCTTCTAGATGGTGTTGTGCATGTTGGACTCGAAAACTTCGAATTAGAGGCAATTGCCAATCGTGAAGATATTTCCAAAGCTTCAATACGCGATTTAGCGATCATTATTGCCCAGGGAAAAAGTGCGGCAACAACTGTTGCTGCCACAGCTCACATCGCTGCAATCGCAGGCATCAAGATCTTTGCCACGGGCGGTCTTGGCGGCGTGCACCGTGGAGCAAATGAGTCCTTCGATGAATCAGCAGATCTAACAGCCTTGTCTCAACTAGATATGACCGTGGTATGCGCCGGTGTAAAGTCAATTCTTGATGTTCATGCAACACTTGAGCGCCTTGAAACCCTTGCAATAGGCCTTGTTGGCTTTAAGACCAATAGCTTTCCAGGTTTCTACTTAACTGATTCGGGTTTTGATATAGAGCACCGAGTTGATAGCCCCGATGAAATTGCTGCAATTATTAAAGCTCGTACTTCAATATCGACTCAATTCAAATCATTAATAGTTGCAAATCCAGTTAAGAAAGAGATGGCAAAGGCACGCCATGATCAAATTCTTGCTGCAGGTTTAGCCAAAGCGGCCTATGACGGAGTTGATGGAAAAGCAGTGACTCCATTTCTCTTAGAGCATTTTCATATTGCATCCCATGGTGAATCTCTCTCCATTAATACAGAAATTATAAAATCTAACTGTGCCTTAGCTGCTGACATTGCGGTCGCTCTGCAATGAAGAAAATCCTATGTATCGGTGACCTTGCTCTAGATGTTATCGCCCTGCTCAAAGAGAGTATTAACTACGGCAATGACACTGCAAGTCGAATCTCAACACACCCAGGTGGACAGGCAGCTAATGTCTCAACATGGATCACGCGGACAAATACCAAAGCCCAACTCGTTGCACGGGTAGGAAATGATCCAGTCGGTTTTGCTTTAATCTCAGATTTAGATAAATACGGTGTGGAGCATTTGAATTTAATGCGCTCCGGACGGCCAACCGGTGTCGTTGTTATCTTGGTCGATGCCAATGGTGAGCGAACTATGTTTCCGGATAACGGCGCTAATGCCGACCTAGAAGTTAGCGACCTGCCACTTCTGGAAGATGTCGATGGTGTATACATAAGCGGTTATGCCTTACTTGATTTTCGCAGCCGCGATGCCGTTTTGGCAATGATAAAAAAAATTAAAGCCGCCGCAATTCCTATATTTTTCGATCCAACTACAACTGGTGCGATGAAGATTGTGCCCCTTGAAGAGGTCTTATCGTGGGTAGGTCTCATGGATGGCATCCTGCTCAACGCCGAGGAGGCGCTTTATCTGGGTGATGCCACAACCATTGAAGAGGCAGAAGAGAATTTGAAGAAGTTCACACCTTTAGTCGTTATTAAACTCGGCTCACGCGGTGCAATGGCCATCTATAACGACCAATCGGCAAGAGTCGCGGCGGTCACAACTAATGTCGTCGATACAACTGGAGCTGGAGATTCATTTGCCGCAGGCTTTATTCCCATGTGGCTTGAAACACGTGACCTTGAGACCGCCCTATCGGCCGGAACAGCGTTAGCTGCAAAGTGTGTTGCAACTGTTGGGGCGCGCCCTCCCCTGAATTAACCCATGTAGTTGGCACAATCTCCCCCATGGCAAAGACACCGATGAAAAGCAAGGTTAAAAAAGTAATTGGCCCAAGACCAGGAGAGTATCCGGGCAAGATCGTCGATATCGATGTCTCCAAAGAAATCTCTGAGTCATTTCTTGAGTATGCCTACTCTGTAATTTACTCTCGAGCTTTACCCGATGCGCGTGATGGTTTAAAGCCGGTACACCGCCGCATCCTTCATCAGATGGCCGATATGGGGCTGCGACCAGAGCGCGGACATGTAAAAAGCGCCCGCGTTGTCGGTGAAGTAATGGGTAAGTTGCACCCGCATGGAGATGGCGCAATCTATGACGCCTTAGTACGTATGGCGCAGTCTTTTTCAATGCGTCTTCCACTCATTGACGGCCACGGAAACTTTGGCTCACTCGATGCAGGTCCTGCAGCGATGCGTTATACCGAAGCCCGCCTAGCTCTTGCTGCAATGGCCATGGTCGCTGAGGCCGATGAAAATACTGTTGATTTTGGCCCTAACTATGATGGACAACTATCTGAGCCGTTAGTTCTACCGGCTGCATATCCCAACCTGCTCGTAAATGGCGGTTCAGGAATCGCTGTGGGTATGGCAACTAATATGGCGCCACATAACTTAGGAGAAGTAATCGCGGCCACTAAGTTCTTGATTGAAAATCCAACAGCTACAGTTAAGCAGTTAATGAAATATATTCCCGGTCCAGATTTTCCTACTGGTGGCGAACTAGTTGGTCTTGACGGCGTCCGTGAGGCTTATGCCACCGGTAAAGGTTCATTTAAAGTGCGTGCAAGTGTTGAGATTGAGAAAGTTACGTCACGGAAAATGGGTCTTGTTATCAAAGAGCTTCCATTTACTATCGGACCTGAAAAAGTCGTGGAGAGAATTGCAGCCCTTGTAAAGTCCAAAAAAATTCAGGGCATTAGCGACATCATCGATTTAACCGATGGACAGACCGGCACTAACGTTGTGATTGAAATCAAAAATGGTTTTGAGCCCGAGAAAGTTCTTGAACAACTATATTCATTAACACCTATGGAAGATGCCTTCTCGATAAATGCAGTTGCATTAGTTAAAGGTCGCCCGCAGGTTCTTGGATTAAAAGAGCTCCTCCGAGTATTCATTGATCACCGAATAGAAGTAGTGCGTCGACGAAGTGAGTACCGCAAAGCTAAGGCTCAGGCACGTTTGACTCTAGTCGACGGACTCTTAAAGGCGATTATCGATATCGATAAAGTTATAAAGATAATCCGCGCTAGTGATGATGCTGCAACTGCCAAAGAAAAGCTCATGAAGGATTTCTCCTTAAATGATGAGCAAACAACGTATATCTTAGATATGCCACTTCGCCGTCTGACCAAGATGAGCACATTAGAACTTGAGAGCGAACAGAAAGAACTAAAATCGATAATCACTGAGTTAACAAAACTACTCAAGAGCGATGATGCGATCAAAGCCCAAGTGTCTGAGGAGTTAACTGCCGTATCTAAGTCATTTGCTACGCCTCGAAAGACGAGAATTGGCGCTGCATAAACTCGGCTAGAATACGGTGTGATTTCTACTCAAGCCCTCGAACTACGTGCAGGTGCCCGCCTGCTGGTTAAGGGTGTCACCGTGCGTATAAATAGCGGCGACCGTATCGGCTTTGTGGGTCGAAATGGTGCGGGTAAATCAACGCTTGCAAAAGTGCTGGCCGGAGAGACAATGCCTGCAGGTGGGGCGGTAAATCGGACAGGGAAAATCGGATATCTGCCACAAGATCCTCGTACAGGCGATGAACCTGGTTCGGTAATCGAGCGCATCTTGTCGGCCCGTAATTTAGATCAGATTTCACATCGCATGCGTCAAGTAGAAGAGGAGATGTCTACTACCGAGGGCGAAGCCCTTGAAAAGGCTATGGATAGATACACCCGTGTTGAACATGAATTCAGTGCAGCAGGTGGATATGCCGCAACTGCCGAAGCTGAAGCGATAGCAACATCGTTAGGTGTGACCGAAGCGGTCTTTGGCCATGAGCTCTCAACATTATCTGGTGGTCAACGTCGCCGAATTGAGCTGGCCCGAATTCTCTTTAGTGGCGCTGAAACGCTACTTCTGGATGAGCCAACTAACCATTTAGATGCTGAATCAGTTGTCTGGCTGCGTGATTTTTTATCTAAATACTCTGGTGGACTTGTGATTATTTCTCACGATACTAACTTGATTGAGACGGTTGTTAATAAAGTCTTTTACTTAGACGCTAACCGTAACGTCATAGATGTATACAACTTAGGTTGGAAAGCTTATTTATTACAACGCGAACAAGATGAACATCGCCGCAAGAAAGAACGCGCTAACGCCGAAAAGCGCGCCGAGATTTTGCAGAAGCAAGGCGAAAAGATGCGCGCTAAAGCTAGCAAGGCAACGGCGGCCCAAGGCATGTTACGTCGTGCTGAAAAACTTAGATCCAGTCTTGAAGATGTTCGCGTAAGCGACAAAGTTGCTCGCCTGCGCTTTCCAACCCCCGCCCCATGTGGCAAAACTCCTTTATCTGGTGAAGAGCTTTCAAAATCTTATGGCTCGCTGGAAATCTTCACTGACGTCTCATGTGTCATCGACAAAGGATCACGCGTTGTCATCCTTGGTCTTAACGGCGCCGGTAAAACTACGCTTCTTAGAATTTTAGCTGGAGAACTTGAATCTGACACAGGCACCGTCGAGCATGGTCATGGATTAAAGATTGGTTACTATGCCCAGGAGCACGAGTCACTAGACTTCGAACGTACAGTGCTTGAAAACATGATGTCTGCAACGCCAGATCTGCGCGAACCAGAGGCGCGAAATACTCTTGGTTCATTCTTATTTATCGGTGATGATGTTCATAAGCCCGTTAAAGTCTTATCGGGTGGCGAGCGAACACGTTTAGCCCTTGCAGTACTTGTTGTTTCAGCGGCAAATGTACTGCTCCTTGATGAGCCAACAAATAACTTAGATCCTGCATCGCGTGCTGAAATTCTAGGTGCACTGAGTGAGTATCAAGGCGCAGTTATTTTGGTGAGCCACGATGAAGGTGCAGTTCAATCATTAAAACCTGAGCGCGTTATCTTGCTGCCAGATGGTGATGAAGATCTGTGGAAAGAGGAGTATTTCGACTTAGTCTCTATCGATTAATTAAGCCCCGTACATAGAAAATCCTGTGTGGACAAAGGCAAGAAACCTAGGAGCTCATCACCAAGCAAAATGGATGGCCCTCGGGGTCGAGATAGACGCGAAAACTCTCTCCTGGTTGGTACTCCGCTTTACTTGCGCCAAGTGCGATTACTCGCCTCTCGCCTTCATCTAAATCAGGAACCTCGAAATCTAGATGCATTTGCTGAGGCACTTCCCCCGTTGGCCAGGTTGGTCGTCGGTAATTATCGATCTTTTGAAATCCCATCATGCGCTTTCCATTATGAAATAAATCTACCCACTCAACTTCTGGCCTAACATCTTTTAAAAGTTGAGCAGAGTAGCCAGTAAGGGCGGCATAAAACTGAGCTAACGCGATAGGTTTTTCGCAATCGATCGCTGGGTAATGATGACTGGCCACTGGTGTCATTTTTGCAACAGAGTATTTTTTCTCATTCCGGTAAATGAGCCAGTGATACCACGATATACCTGCAGTCGTAATTAGTAGAGAAACAGCAGTTCTAGATTTTCTAATCGTTTCAGAACCTAAATTCGATTGAAACACAGCTTCGAAGAAGATTGCGACGCCGATTAATAACATCACAACGGCGACTACGCCACTAACACCAAAGAGGAGGAAGAGGTAGAAGCGGCGTGTTGGCGAAGCATACTCATCGCTTGGATGAGCAACTAACTGCCCCTCGATTTTGTTCCAATAAATCCACCAAATAGGCGCGCCCACAATAATGAGAGTGAGGGCACCAATCAATGTATTAATTGAGCCAGCTCCATAAATTACAGACTTGGCTGAAAATTTCTCCAAAACTGAAATTAAAATCATAGAAATACCGGCGGCCGCTGCAATGAGGCTGACTCCAGCCATGAGGTATTGGTAGATACGCCGAACTTCATCACTTTCACCGGATTTTTTACTTTCCAAAACCTCCTTGTGGTACCACCAAAGAACCAACCCAACGGCAAATGCTGCAACTGTGCCGGGTAGATCGTTAAAGAAGGAGGAAGCTGATTCATTTTTTGTATCACCAATAAACCAAATTAAACTCTGGTAGAGAGTAAAGCTTGCTGAAACGATCATCATTACTATTCCGCCACCGGTTCCAGCAAGCAGTACATAGGCATACCAGAGCGTATTTCGCTCCGATTTAATGGTAATTCTTAGCCAATATAGATACCAGACGGTTGCGCCAATCAAAAAGGTAATAAATCCTTCCATGAGCGGATGCGAAGATTCAAATAACAAAAAGGTTTTTTCACTTCCAAATATGAGATTAATAAGATTCTGAAGCGTCTCAATCGCACCGGTTACAACAGTTACTAAACCAATGACTGAACCGATTATCAAAGTATTAGTGAGATCAGGACCAAAAATGAGATGGGTATGCAGTCGATAATGCAAAAACCAAACTGGCATCCACACAATGAATCGTGCAACAGAGCCGGAGTTGAAGTTTTCAGCGGCAACTAGCCAAGTGAGAACTGCATTTGCAGCGATCATAGTCACAATTAAACTCACTATTGAAATCGCAACAAAATATATATTCCAGCCAAAAGTCTTAATCTCTAATTTATTTTCAGCAACACTCTTTCGAACCCATCTCGCCACAAGGAAGAGGAGCGGGAGGCCAACTAATGAAAATGAAGTATCTCTTGCAAGGGCGCTTTGGCTAGAAACGATTTCGTTGCTAAATCCAATAATTCGACTAATGATTCCAGATACGCCGGTCGCTGAAATCACAACTAAGGCAAATAGAAGGCCAAATTGGAAGAAGCGACGGACTTGGTCTCCCCTATTTGTCGCAACACCGTCATTGGAAAATACACGTTTAACTGCTAGAAAAATTAAGACAAAGACAAAGAGGTAACCAAAGATTCCGAAAATCCTCATTTGGGTGGTCCGCAGTCGTAAAGTGGCCAAGGTATTCCCGTAAGCAACCATTTCGAGGAAATCTTTTCTAATCTCATAGTTTGTGGATTTGAATAACTCGGATCAAAGGGCATTGAAGAGGCATACTCCACATCTATTTTTACAGTTGCACTCGTACCTGAAATCACGCTACTAATGAGATTCACTCTGTAGGAATCATGAATATATGCGCGATCTAAGTCTGCGGATTCACAGGAGTTATTGGGATCGAGAAAAGTTAAGGCAAGATCGTTATCGCCCTTGATGATTGCATCTAAATAGAGCTGCACCGTTGCCTCAGGACTTCCCTCGGTGAAGTTCTTCTCTGGATTGCTGGAAATCGCAAGGGATATAGTGGCTAATAACGCCAAAATTAATCCTGCAACAAGTAAAACGCTATTGGGTGATTTTGAGAGTTTCCTCATGGATTGATCGTATAACATCCCTGCTTTAAGGCTCTGTATTAAGCGTCGATGTGGTCGCGATCGATTTCAGCGTTAGCGATGAACTCTTTACGCGGGGCCACATCGCTGCCCATCAAGAGTTCGAACATCGCCTCAGCGGCAGTTGCATCGGAGACTGTAATGCGGCGCAACGTGCGGGCATCGGGATCCATAGTAGTTTCGCGCAGCTGGTCGGCATCCATTTCGCCCAGACCTTTGTAGCGCTGAATCGGCTCTTTCCACTTCTTACCGTTCTTCTTTAATTCTGAAGTGATTTTCTTCATCTCATCATCGCTATATGTATAAATATATTGGCCCTTTTTGCCTCCCCCACCTAGAACCTCAATTCGGTGAAGTGGTGGGATAGCGGCAAATACCCGGCCGGAATCAATAAGTGGGCGCATATAGCGATACATCAAGGTTAAGAGTAAACAACGAATATGCGCACCATCAACATCGGCATCGGACATCAAAATTATTCGACCATATCGCGCTTCATCGAGTTCAAAGGATTTTCCAGAGCCCGCACCAATTACTTGAATTATCGAACCGCACTCTTTATCTTCGAGCATCTGCGATAGTGATGCTTTCTGCACATTAAGAATCTTTCCGCGAATCGGCAAGATTGCCTGGAACTCACTATTGCGTGCCGCCTTTGTTGTACCAAGTGCTGAATCACCTTCGACGATAAATAGTTCAGTACGAGTTACATCCTCTGAGCGACAGTCGGATAGTTTCGTGGGCAGCGATGATGACTCCAATGCATTCTTGCGACGTTGTAAATCCTTATGGGCACGTGCAGAAATTCGTGTTCGCGATGCTGCAGCGATCTTCTCTAGCACTAAGCGACCGTTAGCTTTATCGATTCGCTTAGTGGTATTGAAATACTCCTTCATCTTGTCCGCGACGACGGCGGCAACGATTCGAGTTGCAGCAGCGGTGCCAAGAACCTCTTTGGTCTGACCTTCAAACTGTGGCTCAGACATTCGCACTGTCACGACGGCGGTCATTCCCTCAAGAATGTCATCTTTAATGACATCGGCCTCTTTGTTTGCGAGAGTTTTAGTCGATCGAAGCGCTTCGTTAATAACTTTAACCAATGAGCGTTCAAAGCCAAGCAAGTGTGTTCCGCCTTTTGGAGTCGCAATAATATTTACGAATGAGCGTTGAGTTGTTTCAAAGCCATTACCCCACTTCATCGCAATATCTACTTCCATATCGCGCTCAACTTCGGTTGAAACCATATGGCCTTTATCATCTAATACCGGGACCGTCTCTTGATAGTGTCCACTACCATAAATTCGAATGACGTCACCAATGGGCTCATCGGGCTGTAAAAAATTGCAGTATTCGGTAATACCGCTTTTATGAAAAAAAACTTCACTCGTCTTAGTTTTACTGCGATTATCATTGACGATAAGGGTCAAACCAGGCACCAAATATGAGGTTTGGCGAGCTCGGTCATATATTTCTGAAAGCTCTAATTCAGCTTCTTTTAGGAAGATCTGTTTATCTGACCACCATTTAATTCGCGTGCCCGTGACTTTGCTAGAAATCTTTCCAATGATGCGCAAACCTGACTTAGCTTCAAATGGAGCCTTCGGTCCATCACCATCAAATATTCCGGCAATTCCGCGTTGAAAAGACATCCAATAAATCTTTCCATCGCGGTCGACTTCAGCATCGAGTCGAGATGCAAGGGCGTTAACAACCGATGCACCAACTCCATGAAGGCCGCCCGATGCGGCATAAGAGCCGCCACCAAATTTTCCACCGGCATGTAGTTTTGTTAAGACCACTTCAACTCCTGTTAATCCAGTCTTTGGCTCTTTATCAACTGGAATTCCGCGACCATCATCATGGACTTCAACCGAACCATCGGATTCAAGGTTAATTTCAATTTTCTTGCAATGTCCGGCAAGAGATTCATCGACTGAGTTGTCGATAATCTCCCATAAGCAGTGCATAAGTCCACGTGAATCAGTGGAGCCGATATACATTCCAGGTCGTTTTCGAACGGCATCAAGTCCTTCGAGGACTGCTAAATCCTTTGCGGTATAGCTATCCTGCACAGTGTTTGAGGTTGGTACAACTTTTTCAGCCACGGGGCGAAAGGTTATCGCGCGAGGCGATTAATCACTGACAAACGCGCCGAATGTGTCAGCCGTTACTGATATTTTCCAACTTCTCCGGGTATTCTGAGCAAATAACGTGGATATTAAGGTGCGGAAAATACCTATACGTGGTTTGATATTCCATAGAGAGAACCACCAACGAGAACGGAGAGAGATATGTCAGATCAAGTGATGCTCGAATCAGTACCTCTTAACGCCCTTGACCGCTGTGATCGCTGCGGAGCCCAGGCATATGTACGTGCCGTACTTCTCACTGGTGGAGAGCTCATGTTTTGCGCTCATCATGGCAAGGAATACGCTGAAAAACTCAAGAGCGTAGCAGCCACGATTATTGATGAAAGCGAAAAGCTCGTCCAAACCTCGGCTTTTTAACTATCAGGTTGTGTGATGGCTTTATGACTGCCATCACACCAAGGCTTATCTTTACTTAAAGAACAGCCACAAAATTTCACGTTCTCTTTCGTTTCAAGGATGTTGCCTTGTGCATCTACAAAATCAACTGCGCCGAGGATCTTTATCGATCCACTGACGGGGTTAATGTAGATAGTTGGATTAGCCATTTTAATCTAAGTAATCGCGCAGCACTTGGCTGCGTGATGGGTGACGAAGTTTCGACATTGTCTTAGATTCAATCTGACGTATACGTTCGCGAGTGACGCCATATACCTTTCCAATCTCATCCAAAGTCTTTGGCTGACCATCGGTTAGACCAAAGCGCATTGCAACAACACCGGCCTCACGCTCAGATAGAGTATCTAGAACAGAGTGCAACTGCTCTTGAAGCAGAGTAAATGAGACCGCATCAGCAGGAACAACAGCTTCAGAGTCTTCAATGAGATCGCCGAACTCGCTATCGCCTTCTTCACCAAGTGGAGTGTGAAGTGAGATCGGTTCGCGGCCGTACTTTTGGACTTCAACGACTTTCTCAGGGGTCATATCGAGCTCTTTTGCGAGTTCTTCTGGAGTCGGTTCGCGACCTAAATCCTGCAACATCTGGCGCTGCACACGTGCCAACTTATTAATAACTTCAACCATGTGTACCGGGATACGGATTGTGCGGGCCTGATCGGCCATCGCACGTGTAATCGCCTGGCGAATCCACCACGTTGCATACGTTGAAAACTTATAACCCTTTGTGTAGTCGAATTTTTCTACAGCACGGATTAAGCCTAAGTTTCCCTCTTGAATCAGATCAAGGAAGAGCATTCCTCGACCTGTGTAGCGCTTAGCAAGGGAAACAACCAATCGAAGGTTTGCCTCTAGTAAGTGGTTCTTAGCGCGCTTGCCATCTTCTACCAACCATTCGAGCTCGCGCTTTAATTTCTTGTCCAACTTCTTTTCATTTTTTAACTTTGATTCGGCGAATAGGCCGACTTCAACACGAGTTGCCAACTCAACTTCGAGCTCGGCGTTTAGAAGTGCCACGCGACCAATTTGCTTTAAGTAATCCTTGACTGGGTCGGCAGTTGCACCGGCGGTCATTACCGTTTGCTCAGGTGGAAGATACTTAATTTCTCGCTGCACGGCCTTCATCTTTTCGATGAAATAATTAAGTAGATCCTCAAGATTCTTGAGCGAACCGATAGTTACTGCTTCTGCTACAGTCTTTGCAGATCTTTCAGTAAAAGTCTTCATTTCAAACTGCTGTTGAATCTGCTTGTACGTCAAAGCCCTTGATTCTGCTTCGCTAATACCATAACGTGTGGGGGCGCTGACTGAATTGTTTTTTGAATTAATCGCTTCAATAACAATATTGATGTTTCTTAAATCTTTCTTTAACTTCTCACGCTCATTCTTATCTTCTTCTTCATCATCAGCCTCTGAATCAGCTAATGTAAATGAACCTTTCGCCTTACTAGATTCATCAGAAAGCGTTACTACACGGACTTTATCTTCAGTCTCAAGATCAACAACATCGACTGCATCGGCGATAAGCTTTTCATCATCCTCGAGTTCAACTTCTTCAAGTTCAACTTCTTCGCCGTCAATCGTAACAATTGCTATTTTTGGAAGTACGATTTTTTCTGGTGTAATTTTTTCAACTACGGGCTTCGGTTCGATCAATGCATAATCAGATTTTTTTAGAATACGAGAGGGTGAGCCAAGTCCAGATTTTCGGAGCTTTTCAATCATTACTGGAAGTGAAACGGCTAAGGCTCGAGCTTCATCTACTAATTCTTTATCAATCTTTTTAGGAATACGGTTGATAGATGTGATGCCGCGCATTTCGAGTTCGGCCAGAATTTCATTGTGCCGAATTACTGCATTTTTCGCATCGACAATCGCTTGAACATCTTTGATATTTAAATCCTTTTTCAACTCTATCTTTACAGGCTTAACTATTTTTTTAACTGGAGCTGCTTTCTTCGCTCCGGTCTTTTTTATAGGGGGTTTTTTCGCCACTACTTTTTTAACTGGTGCTTTTTTTGCCACCACTTTTTTTACCGGTGCAGTTTTTTTCGCCACTACTTTTTTAACGGGTGCTTTTTTTGCTACCGGTTTCTTGCCTGCCTTGTTTTTGAGCGCACTAGATACAGCCACATTCGTCCTTTGGTTTTATCAGCTATGCGCTGAAGCGATGTCTATATTATAATTTATCCACAGGGTAAAATGCACATCGAATTCACCTTTTTAACGCGATTAAGAGAGCGCGAGCGCCTCTTTGATCACATTTCCGACCAATTCCACCTCAACGAGGAAGCCGTCATGGCCAAAAGGCGATGAAATCGTTACCAAGGATTGAGCAAGGGGCGCTAAATCCGCAATCTCTGCTTGAAGTCGCACTGGAAAGAGACGATCTGTATCAATCGCGACGGCGATTACAGGAATCTGAATGCCCGCCAGGGCTGCGGCAACTCCCCCGCGTCCACGCCCAATATCATGGCTGTTCATCGCCTCAGTTAGGACAATATAGGTATTGGCATCAAAGCGATGAGATAGTTTTTCGGCTTGGTGATCTAAATATGACTCAACGGCAAAGCGGCCAGTGTCATCGCCTTGAAGCTCACGGCCAAAACGCACATCCATTTCAGCCTCAGTTCTATAGGTCAGATGGGCAATTCGCCTAGCGATGCCCATACCTTCAATAGGACCTGCTGATGTATCGTAATAATCCCCACCACAAAAGTTTGGGTCCGACTTTATTGCGCGGATTTGAATTGAGGAAGTGCCGATTTGATCTCCCGTAGCTACGGCCGACGAGCCGATTGTACAGATTGCACTCACTCGATCTGGATGCGCAACGGCCCACTCCAGGGCACGCATTCCGCCTAGGGATGGTCCCACGGCAAGTCGATATTTATGGATGCCAAGCACATTACTAAATGCAATTTCAGCGTCAACCATGTCTCTTATCGTCACCGATGGAAAGCGTGAACCATAGCGTTGACCATCGGGTGCAATCGAAGATGGTCCAGTTGAGCCTTGGCAGCCACCAATAACATTCGGGCAGACGATAAAATACTTATCGCTATCAAAGGCCAGCCCCGGCCCCACCATCGATGGCCACCAGCTTGGAATATCGGACCAGCCAGTCATTGCATGGTTGACCAAGATGGCGTTGTCACCTCTTTCATTCAACGATCCCCAACTTTGATAAGCGATCGTGATGTTTTCTAAGCGCTCTCCACTTTCAAGAAGTAGGCCGCCGATATTTACGAAGAGGCGATCACCGGGATCATGGCTTTCAAGCCATGCCCCGGTGACCAATCCCCGTGAATCCCTCATTGCTTAGCTGCAGCAAACCCATCGCTTAGATCGGCCTTTATGTCATCGATATCTTCAAGACCCACAGATAAGCGAACTAAACCAGGTGTGACTCCGGCATCTAGTAGCTCCTCGGCCGATAGCTGTGAGTGCGTGGTCGATGCTGGGTGAATCACCAGGGATCTCACATCGCCAATATTTGCAACGTGAGAGTGCAGAGTTAAGGCCTCAACGAACTTCCTTCCCGCTTCAATTCCGCCCTTAATTTCAAAAGAGAGAACTGAGCCAGAGCCCTTAGGTGCGTACTTAGTGGCGAGCGCGTTGTATGGCGAATTCGGTAGCCATGAATAATTTACCTTCTCCACCTGCGGATGTGCCTCGAGCCAGGTTGCAACGGCCTTCGCATTCTCTAAATGTTGTTTCATACGAAGTGTGAGTGTCTCTAAACCTTGGGCGAGTAACCAGGCGTTGAATGGCGACACTGCAGCTCCAATATCGCGAAGCAAAGTCAGGCGGATTTTAAAGATGTAGGCAAGGTTTGCGCCAAAGGCACTACCGACACCGAGAGCCTGGGCATAAACCAGTCCGTGATATGAGGGATCTGGCGTATTAAAGCTCGTGAACTTCTCTGGATACAGCGCGTAATCGAAATTACCTGAATCCACAATCGCTCCCACGACGGCGTTTCCATGTCCGGAGAGGAACTTAGTAGCTGAGTGCACTACAACATCTGCGCCGAATTCGATTGGCCGAATAACATATGGTGTCGCAACTGTATTATCAACAATCAATGGAACATGGCTTTCGTGGGCAACTTTTGCCACGGCTGCGATGTCCAAAATATCGTTGTTAGGGTTTGAAATTGTTTCGCCAAAAAATGCTTTGGTATTAGGACGAACCGCTTTGCGCCACTCCTCTGGATCATTTGGATTATCGACAAAAGTGACTTCAACTCCAAAAGTCGGCAGAGTGTAATGGAATAAGTTATATGTTCCACCGTATAAATACTTTGATGAAACGATGTGATCTCCAGCAGTTGCAACTGCCAAGACTGCAAATGTAGTTGCTGCCGAACCTGATGCTAAAAGCAATGCCGCCACACCACCTTCAAGAGATGCAATGCGTTTTTCAACAACATCCTGCGTTGGATTCATAATGCGTGTGTAGATATTTCCAAGCTCAGCCAAGCCAAATAAATCCGCGGCATGTTTAGTGTCGCGGAACTGATATGCAGTGGTCTGATACAGCGGAAGCGCACGAGCGCCAGTTGTTGGATCTGCAACCTGCCCGGCATGGATCTGACGGGTTTCAAAAGCTGCCTCTTCAAATGTAAACGATGACATTAAATACATTCCTCCCAGTTATGGGACCACTCGAGTACTTATGCCGACGCTGGCTTATTTAAGACGGTTCGAGTGATCCACGCTTATCGATGGCGTTGTTGCTATCGATCTGGTCCTCACCCGGAGCACCCCACCGTGGTGGAGGGTTGCCGTCTAGTAAGCCGGGGCTAAACACTAGAACTCGTGACCTGGGTGGACTCTAACAGAGAGTCGGCGCTAGTCAAAAATGCCGGCCGTGACCTTTGGGTGCAGCTCGCAGCGCATTGCGGCAAAAGCGGCGGCGGGCCAGCCTGAACCAAAGACACGACGCAGTAAAATCGTCAATGAGTATTGAGGTTGGTCAATACTTGCCCGATCTAATGCGCGATAGGCCAGTGCAATATCCCCACTCTCGTATGCCAGTGTTGCAAAAAGGCAGGCAACCGGTGCGACAAATCCATCTGGTGCTATCTGAAGTAAGTACTGCCACATCCCCCAATATGTGTGAAAGCTTGCGGCGTTATGGGATCCAAGTGCAAAATCACGTACTTGAACATCGCTCAAGCGTCCCAAAACTTTAGCAATGTTTTCAGGACTACTTTTTTGTTCAAACTTTTCAAACTCAAGAGCTAAATCGATGACTGCAGTTGCACCATCGCGTTGAGAGTTATTTAAATCGGGTGAATCCTCAATAATGGCGAAACTCTTAACAAGTGCGATGAAATTTACATCATGCGCTTGGTCGATCGATTCAATCGATGGTGCCTCTTTTTCAGTTGTCATGCTCTTCTCATTTCGTGAATCGTGTTGGGGCCGATACAACGGTGACGGTTGCCACCGAGGCGTTTACTACTTTTCCAGTGATTGCTCGAACTGCTCCGTTATGTGTAAAACTGCCATTCCATGTTGTTAGGAGCAGTACTGGATAAGTGCCGGGCTTTGAGTACATATGAGTAATCATCGCTTTTGGAAATGGAGCGCCAGGATTGGTAGTAGCCCACATTGCGCCGTCGCCATAGGACCAGATAAAGCCTGGACGCAGAGTGACATCGACAACTTCACCAATTATCTTCACGCGGCTTTGAAAAACCTGAGGCACATCTACCCAAAAAATCACCGGCACATTTGTCAGAGCTTCGAATTCGGGCTGGAAGGCGATACCGGCCGTTGGAACTAATTTAGTTAAACGATCACTGAGATTGGCTGTTCGCGTAACTCTCTTAGGCGCAGCTGTACGCGCTCTGTGGCTGTGCTTTACGTATGGCCTCGGTGCAGGCGAATATTTGGGCGGAAACCACAATGTTGAAGTAGGAGATGGTTTTGCCTTTGGTGCGCGTTGTGTAACTGTGGCACTACTACCCTTATGGGCTTCGATTATTATCTGGTTATTTTTCGTGTACACATCTACGCAGGCTGAGTCGGTGCAATCGGCAAAAGCTGGAAGCGGCGCGATCAAGAGTGCGGCAAGAAGTGGGATTATTAAAGCTTTCATGCCCGTGACGATAAGTGCGAGCGCCAACCGTTAGCGCCCTCACAATACTAACTGTGGATAGTTATGCCACTCTTACATCATGGCGCATAGAGATGGAGATGGTTGGATCCAATGCCAGTGCGGTAATAAGCACTGGGGTCTAAATGGCGCCGCCGGAATCCTGATTGTGCGTGGTCATCAGATTCTTTTACAACATCGAGCCCCATGGGTACATAATGGTGATACCTGGGGAATCCCAGGTGGTGCGCGCGATAGTCATGAGAGCGTGATCCAGGGTGCGATTCGTGAAGCGATTGAAGAGACCGGGATAGATCCAGCTTTCCTTACTCCCCTCCAGATATATAGTGATGAGCATGGCAACTGGCGCTACGACACCGTAATTGCAAGAGCCACAGTTGACTTGGTTGCACATGAAGTAAATGATGAGTCACACGAAGTACGGTGGGTAGACATTGACAGGGTCGCAGATTTAAATCTTCATCCAAGTTTTGGGAACTCCTGGCCAGCTTTACGCGAAATTCTTAATGAACTTGTCGGCTCTGGCTAAATCATGTTCTGGAATTAGTTCTGAATACCCGCTCAACATTGTGCAGCCATTTGCGAGATAGCGCTATTTCTAAAGGGTTTCGTTAAGCCTGCGCAATGACTCTCGAACAATATCCTTATCGGATGTTCGCCAAAGCGGTGGCATAGAATTCAAAAGTACGCTCCCATATCGCTTTGTGACGATTCTCGAATCTAGAATTGCAACTACGCCTCGATCATTAACAGATCTAATGAGTCGACCTGTGCCCTGTGCCAAAAGCAGCGCCGCTCTTGGCAGAGAAACCTGCATAAAACCACTTCCGCCAGCGGCATCGGCCTGAGATGCACGCGCCGACATAACTGGTTCATCGGGTCGCGGAAAGGGAATCCGGTCAATAGCAACAAGGATGCAACTTCTACCAGGTACATCAACGCCTTGCCACAGTGACATTGTGCCCAGCAAAATCGAAGTTTCGTCTTTTGCAAAGCGTTCAACTAGCGGAGCGACGGCATCTCCTCGCTTTTGAGTAAAGATCTTTATAGGAAGTTCGGCCAAAACTTTGCGCAGATGTGCATCGGCGGCCTCCACCCCACGCCACGATGAAAAAAGTGCGAGAGTTCTGCCACCAGCGGCATCGATTAATTCGCCCAATTCAGTTAATGCTTCAATACTTGGACCCTCTCGACCAGGTTCAGGTAAGTGCTTAGGCATATATAGAACACCTTGATTTGCAAAATCAAAGGGAGAACCAACATCTAACATTTGCACATTTGCTGGATCAACTTCTCCGCTCTTAACATCGCTATTTAAATCATCTCCCACTAAGAAACCAATACTCTTTGCCAGAGAGTTAAATGAGTTACCCACTGTTAATGTCGCTGACGTTGCGATTACCGGAGTTTGAGTGAGTAAGTTTTCTCGCAAGACATCTGATACTGAAAGTGGTGCTAAATGAAGTGTAGAAAAAACCGGCTCGTACCAAAGAACAAAACCGTCACTGAGTTTTAAAAGTGTGGCCGCAGTTGTAGATATTTCGCTTACTGCCCCTTTTACTCGTGCACGTTCGGCCAGAACATCGGTGTCTATAATTTCATCATCGGCTGAAAGGAATTGAGTTATTGCTTGCGCGCTTTCGCGCACTTTACGTATGGGGGCTTCAAGGGATTGGGGAATCTCTTTTAATCGACCTTGTGCAGTAAAATCTCCACGAATTGATTCACCATAATCAACCATAGATTCATGAAAGTCATTAGCGGCTTTGTGAAAACTATCTGAAAGCTTGCCCGGCATGAATTTTCGTGCCATTGCTGATGCGCGTAAGACGCGGGCCGAAGTGAGCTCCTCAGTTACGGCCTGTGTCGCCCGATCCATAAATTCATGGGCCTCGTCTAAAATAACGACATCGCGCTCGGGTAAAATTGGATGAGAATCCACAATTTCGATTGCTAACAGAGTGTGGTTAGTAACAACAACATCGGCGGTTTGCGCCTTAGCTTTAGCGATAGCGGCAAAGCATTGCCGACCAAATGCACAGGTATCTGCACCTACGCATTCGCGCCCAGAGACTGAATTGGCTGCCCACACTCGTCTGTCAACATCAGGTGCATCATCGCGATCCCCGGATACTCCGGGTTTTCGGGCCCATTCGTGCAGGCGTTTGGCATCTTTTTCAAGTGATGAAATACCTAACATAATGTCGCTATCTGGATTGGGCTCTTCGCTATTCATCTTTTGCAGACAGATATAGTTACCGACACCCTTATAAATGGCATAAGTAATTTCACGACCTAGAACCTTTTCAAGGGCTGGAACAACGGCCGGTAGATCACGCTCCACTAACTGACGTTGCAGCGCCAAAGTCGCAGTTGCCACCAAGGTTTTTTTCCCGTGCACAAGGGGTGGAATTAAATAGGCCAGTGATTTTCCTGTGCCAGTGCCGGCTTGAACCATTAAATGGTGGCTATCGCTCAAGGCGTTAGCAACGGCTTCGGCCATTTCAATCTGACCTTCGCGCGGCGCCCCGCCTATGGCGATGATTGCTGCATCGAGTGCCTCACGTACCTTTTCCGACATTGCACTCATTTGGTGGGTTAGAAATTCAGCAGCGCAAGGGCTGCGGCTCCACTGTCGTAACCCTTATCTTCTATGCTCCCAGCACCTCCTGAGCGCGCGATGGCTTGATTTTCATCATTACACATTAATACACCATAGCCAATCGGCTTTGAGAATTTAAGTTGAACATCCATGACACCCTGAGTCAGACCTTGACAGACATAGTCAAAGTGCGGTGTCTGACCCTTGAGAACGAGCCCAACGGCAACGACTGCATCAAAGCCTCTTTCAAATGCTTTTTGTGCCGCAAGTGGAATCTCCATTGAACCGGGAACAAAAAATACTTCTATCGTAGAAACCTCTGCCTCTTCTAATGCGCGCCTAGCGCCTGCAACCAGGTCATTACAAATATCTAAATGCCAAGAGGATGAGATGATCGCAATCTTTGCCTTTGGAGTTTTAACTACTGATAGTGCGGGTCCGGGTCCAGCCATTAATTGCTCCTTACATGTCCGAGGCGCTCTGCCTTCGTAGTTAAATACTTTTTATTAAATTTATTAACTTCAACGGGTAAAGAAATCTGTTCGCAGGCTATACCGCTTTCGAGCACAGCTTTAACTTTAAGTGGATTATTTGTTAGTAGCATGATAGATGTGAGGTTGAGATTTTTAAGTATTGCAACAGCTTCGCTCCAATCACGTGCATCAATTGGGTGGCCGAGCTCTACGTTAGCATCGACTGTATCGAAGCCTTGATTTTGTAGGATGTAGGCTTTAAGTTTTTCACTAAGTCCAATCCCACGGCCTTCATGATCTCGAAGATAGATAATGAATCCATAGCCATGCTCTTGGATTGCAATGATTGAGCGATTTAACTGCTCGCCACAATCACATCGCTTTGAACTCATCACATCTCCTGTAAAGCACTCTGAGTGCACTCTCACGAGAGGAGATGTGCCCTCTGAGCCAAAGCGCATGACAACCTGCTCGCGGTGTTTAAGAGATGGATACGTTGCAAGGCTCCATTCTCCAGATTCAAGTTGGACGTTGACCCACTCAAACTCATACTGCGGAAATGCCGGGTCTTTCTTAGGCAGTGCTAGGGAGTTCTGATACTCCTCAATTTCAGCGATAGAGATGATTGGAATCTCATGTTCATCGGCAAAGCTGGCCAGTGTTTCACCTCGAGCCATTGAGCCATCTGGGGCAACAATCTCTGCGAGTAAGGCGGCAGGGTAGGCGCCAGCTAACTCTGCCAGTGCAATACCTGCCTCTGTATGTCCTTGGCGCATACCCAGACCCCGTTTGTGTGCAATTAGTGGGTAGATATGGCCTGGTCGGATGAGATCTAAATGGCGAGTTGTATCACTACCAAGGGCTCGAATAGTCGCGCTGCGATCGGCAGCGCTCACACCGGTCGTAATGCCAGAGGCCGAATCTACCGAGACGGTAAATGCTGTCTTTCGCAGATCTTGATTCTGCTCGACCATATAGGGAAGGCGCAACCGGTATGCCTGTTCCTCTGTAATTGCAACACATAAAATTCCCGTTGTATGACGGACCATAAATGCTGTCTTTTCTGGGGTTGCATGTTCGGCCAACATTATCAAGTCGCCCTCATTTTCGCGATTGTGATCATCGACTACAATGAGCATTGCACCATTTTTAAATTCTTTCAGTGCCTTGAGAAATTTACTCTGCACGGGTTAGCCCCTTTGCGATCATTCGCTCTACATACTTTGCCAAAATATCAACCTCTATATTTATTAAATCACCTAACTGCCTCGATGAGAGATTTGTCTTTGCTAGCGTCTCAGGGATAAGCCAAACCGTAATTGTGCAGCTCGCATCATCTATAGAGCCCACAGTTAATGAAACGCCATCGAGTGCAATAGAGCCTTGGGCTACGACATAGCGAAGGAGATGCTCTGGAACTGTGAGAGAGAACTCTGACCATTTCTCTCCAGGTTTAATTGAGCTAACGCTGCCAACTCCATCGACATGGCCCTGGACAATATGCCCGCCCATCCGCGCATTGAGTTGTGCGGCTAATTCGAGATTTACGGGGCTACCTACAGTTAGTGCAGAAAGAGAGGTAAGTGAGAGAGTTTGGACCATAACATCGGCGGTAAATGTATTGCCAGATACCGATGTCGCGGTCAGGCACACACCGTTGACGGCAATTGAATCGCCCAGTGCGATCTCAGAGATTATTTGGGGGGCATTGATAGTAAAGAACGCTGAACTTTCACCTCTTTCAATTGCGGTAATTGTTCCGAGCTTGGCAATAAGTCCTGTAAACATCACTCACCATTTCTTATGCGATAAACAGATTTAACATCGCCATCTAGTACATCAGTGCTGATGTGATCAAGGCGTATCTGATTTGTGATTGTCGATGGATAATCAAAGTTAAAGAACTGCTTTCCTGAGCCCAATAAAGATGCTGCCTGATAGATGATTAATTCATCTAGCAATCCGGCATTAAGCAGTGCGCTGCCAAGAGTTGGGCCAGCCTCAACTAAGACATGATTGAGCTCCTTATCATTGAGCTGTGCAACCAGGAGCTCTAAATCCTTGGTTTGAATTAGCATCGTTGGAGCGGCATTATCAAAGATTTGAGAACTTGTTGGCACACTCTTCTCACCACAAATAACTCGAATTGGGTTGTGTGTAAAACCTGCATTATTTACTTGAGGAATTAAGTGTGGATTATCTGCAATAACCGTGTTGGTGCCGACCAAAATCGCATCGGCCCCCCGACGCAACATCTGAACATCTGAGCGCGATTTCTTATTCGTAATCCACTTGGATGTTCCATCTGTTGCTGCAACCTTGGCATCGAGTGTTGTTGCTACTTTCCAGGTAAAAAATGGCCGATTCTTTTTAATCTTCATCAGCCATGCGCGATTTGACCATGAAGCCTCCCGGCACAAAACATCGCCAACAACGGTAATTCCAGCTGCTCGCAATGCATCTGCTCCACCAGCAGCAATGGCGTGTGGATCATTTGCGGCAAAGACAACTGTTGTAATTCCCGCATCGATAATGGCTTGCGTGCACGGACCAGTACTGCCCGTGTGATTACATGGCTCTAACGTCACAACAAGGGTTGCACCGTTAGCCCGCTCCCCAGCAGCTTTAATTGCAACAACCTCTGCATGATCACGTGCCTGCATACGATCATGAAAACCTTCAGCGACAATCACGCCCGATTCATCAATTACTATCGCACCAACTATTGGATTAGGAGCAGTCTTTCCCAAACCTTTTTCGGCAAGGGCAATAGCACGGCGCATTAGCGGTATGTAATCCATCTCTACCCCCACTCAAGAATCGAGTTACCGGGGTGAGTGCTCACAACTATTGAAGTTGAAATGCACAAAGAAGGTAGGCGAGAACCTACCTTTTGTTGATTTCCTACCATCCAGACTTTAACCGTCGGTCCCAGAGTTTCACTGAGTCAACCGATGACTGGGTGCCAGCGGGTCGCGGACTTTAACCGCCGGTTCGGATTTACACCGACCCCGGAAACAACACAATGAGTCTATCGCGCTTGACCGGCTAGCGTCACATTGACGCATGTTCCGCGAAGCTTCTAGGTTTTAGATCCCAAATGCATCAGTATCAATCATCCGTTTTATTTGCTCCAGTGCACATATACGAGATTTGCCAAAGCTCTCTTGGTGTCCAGCAACTGCCAGGAAGGGAACCAGATTTCCATTTTCTGCAGCTACCCTCCTCAGGTACATCGTCTTACCCGTTGCAGTATTTCGGGAGGTGAGTATTTTGTGAAATCTAACAAGACACTATTGCATTTATCCAACTTATGAGAGCGATGAACGCCTTGCGATGATAAGTATACTCAGTTGTGGCTTCTAATTCGCTGATTGCATCGCTTGAGAGCGTAGTCCCGGGAGGCATTCTTAGCGAAATATTCGATCGACGTGCAATCGCTAGCGATGCATCGCACTACTTACTCACACCATCGGTTGTCGTCCAACCAGAAAATGGATTTCAAGTTGGTGAGATCTTTCGCATTAGTCAGGAAGAAAATGTTGGTTTGACCTTTAGGTCAGGAGGAACAAGTTTAAGCGGTCAAGGAGTTTCCTCAGGGATTCTCGTCGACACTCGCCGTAATTTCAAGCAAATCGAAGTACTAGATAACGGTGCACGAGTGCGAGTGCAGCCCGGTGCCACCGTAAAACAAGTAAACATTGCATTGGCAAAGTTCGGTCGAAAACTTGGTCCAGATCCCGCTAGTGAAATTGCGTGCACCATCGGCGGTGTTGTTGCAAATAATTCAAGTGGGATGGCCTGCGGAACTGAATTCAATACGTATGCAACCCTTGATTCACTCACAATGGTCTTACCAAGTGGCACCGTCATAAACACTAAGAAAGTTGATGCCGATGAACACTTTCGCTTGAGCGAACCCATTTTGTATGCTGGAATCGCGCGCCTTCGCGATCGGATTCTGCAAAACCCATACTCGATAGAGAAAATTAAGAGCCTTTACTCAATCAAGAACACGATGGGTTATTCCCTAAATTCCTTCCTTGATTACTCTAAACCCGTTGACATTCTGGCTCACCTGATTGTCGGCAGTGAAGGAACTTTGGCATTCATTGCCGAAGTTACTTTCTGTACAGTTCCACTTCTTAAAGAATGTGCTACGGGCTTACTAATTTTTGAGAATTTAGCGGAAGCCACAACGTCATTGCCTGCGCTTAAAGCAACAAAGGCTGCGGTCATCGAATTGCTTGACAATTCCTCACTACTGGTGGCTCAAAGCGAGCACATGGCGGATTCCGTCCTAGGTGGGTTCGATTTTAAAGAACATGCTGCGCTATTGGTTGAATACCAAGCACAGGACGGAAACGAATTAGCGGAGCAAATTTCAACTGCACAAAGGGTAATAAGTTCATTTCATCTAGACTCTGCCGAGCTCTCACAAGAGGTGAAGGTGCGCAATGAACTCTGGCACGCGCGCAAAGGTCTCTACGCAGCAGTTGCAGGTAACCGTCCCTCCGGTACATCTGCAATTTTGGAAGATATTGCAGTACCAATGAATGCCCTCCATGAAACAACAATGCAATTGAGACTGTTGTTGAATAAACACAAGTACGAAGGCAGCGTGATATTTGGCCATGCAAAAGACGGAAATTTGCATTTCTTACTCAATGAGCGGTTTGATCGCCCTGATTTAATTCGGCGATACCAAGATTTTACTGAAGATATGGTCTCATTAGTTCTTGGAAATAATGGTTCACTCAAGGCCGAACATGGCACTGGGCGCATTATGGCGCCTTATGTAAGAAGGCAGGTGGGCGACGAACTTTATGAGGTAATGGTTTCACTAAAGAAACTTTGCGACCCAAGAAACCTACTCAATCCTGGTGTTCTCATTAGTGAAAATCGTCTGGTCCATATTGAGAACCTCAAAATTAACCCATCTGTCGATGCAGAAATAGATCGTTGTGTTGAATGCGGCTATTGTGAACCAGTTTGCCCAAGCCACGATATTACAATGACCCCGCGTCAACGTATTGTCATTCGGCGTGCGGTAGCTGATGCTAAAAAAGCTGGAGATGAAAAACTTTATGTCGAATTAACAAGCCGATACATCTATGACGGTATACAAACGTGCGCAGTCGATAGCATGTGCGCAGTGTCGTGCCCGGTCCATATTGATACCGGTGCTCTCGTAACGCGTTTACGCGCAGAAAATCATGGAAAGCAGACTCAGAAACTGGGTTCATTGGCAGCACGTAGTTGGTCTCCTGTCACCAGCATTCTTTCATTACTGCTGAGTGCGGCAAAGAATTCTCCTCCAACATTGATTTCAAGTATCAATGGCGGGCTTCGTAAGATTCTAGGTAGCGATGCTCTGCCACTTTGGAATAAGGATTTGCCAAGCGGTGGCAAAAAACGAAGCAGCGTTGTAAATAACCAAGCCGAGGCTTTGTATTTCCCCTCCTGCATTAATTCAATCTTTGGTTCAAATCAAGGTGCTATGGGAGTGCAATCAGCTTTCATGCAGTTATGCGCTCGTGCTGGAATCGAAATTATGGTTCCGAAGGGTATTGCCAGTTTATGCTGTGGAACCCCCTGGAAATCTAAGGGATTAACCGAGGGATATAACCGGATGAGTACTCGGAACCTCTCAATTCTCCAGCTCTATTCCCTGCCAGTCATTTCGGATTCCACATCTTGCACCGAAGGGTTAATGGAATTGACGAAAGGAGCCGACCTACGCGTTGTTGACGCCCTCGAATTCATAGCTGAGCGAGTCTTACCTGCACTCACGATTAAAGAGAAAATATCTTCAATTGCTTTGCATCCCACCTGTTCGGGAGTACAGATGGGTTTGAATGCAAAGATGTCTCTCATCGCCCATGCAGTCGCCCAAGAGGTCTTTATTCCAGAAAACTGGGCATGCTGTGGATTTGCAGGAGATCGCGGTTTGTTACATCCAGAACTCACCACAGCTGCAACCGCTGCCGAGGCGCAAGAACTTTCTACAAGAGTATTTTCCGCATACGCATCATCCAATCGTCCTTGCGAAATCGCAATGTCGCAGGCCACAGGAAAGTCATACATTCATCTACTTGAAATACTCGAGCAAGTTTCTCGTCCATGAATCGCGGACATGTGGAAGTAGATGCAATATTTCAGATGTAACGGCTAACCAGCTACTGCAGCTCTACCGGATTCAAGGCGAGCTATGGGTACCCGAAATGGCGAGCAAGAAACATAGTCAATACCTAGTGAATTAAAGAAGTGGATACTCCTTGGATCTCCCCCGTGCTCACCGCAGATTCCTAATTTAAAATCACTGCGTAGACTCCGCGCAAGATCAACTGCCGTACGAAGAAGAATTCCTACGCCAGCCTCATCTAAAGATTCAAATGGATTAAATGGTAATAGTTCAAGATCTAAATACCGGGGTAAGAAAGTAGATTCAACATCATCTCGACTAAAGGCCCACGTTAATTGAGTTAGATCATTTGTGCCGAAAGAGAAGAAATCTGCATAGACTCCCAATCTATCTGCGGTGATCGCAGCTCGTGGTGTTTCAATCATTGTTCCAATTGGAATTTCTACTGAAAGGCCGGAACCTTTAAAAGTTTTTGATATCTCTGCTTCGAGAGTTTCTCGAAGATACAAGAGTTCACGTTGAGTCGCGACCAAGGGAATCATCACTTCAGGGCGTGGGTCGTGGCCTAACTTTCGAACTTCAAGAAATGCATGTACAAGTGCGCGCACCTGCATCTTATAAAGCTCGGGAATTAAAATTCCAAGTCGAACTCCGCGCAAACCTAACATCGGATTCGCCTCATGCAAGCGACTCACTGCAGCAAAAAGTGCTTTATCTCGCGTAGATACCTCTTCGCTCAATGCTTCGGCTCGTGCCATCGCAGCGCTGAGAACAACTAAAGATGGTAAAAACTCGTGCAGAGGTGGATCTAACAAACGAATTGTCACTGGTAATCCCGACATAGCCATCATGATCCCGACGAAATCCGCTCTTTGTAATGGCTCCATCTCGGCAATAACTGAACGCTGAACATCGTCGTTTTCGGCCAAAACTAAACGCTCTACATATGAACGGCGAGGGCCTAAAAACATATGCTCGGTGCGACAAAGACCAACACCTTCTGCACCTAAAATTCGTGCACGAATGGCATCTTCTGGAGTATCGGCATTGGTATGAACTTTTAAGCGTCGCTTACCATCGGCATGCATCAAGATGCGATCAACGGCCTTTACAACTGGAGTTGCCTCATCGGATGCTGCCGATAGACGGCCTTCCAAATACGAGGTTACAGAAGATGCAACAACTGGTACATCCCCCAAGTACACCGCACCTGTTGTGCCATCAATAGAAATAACATCACCCTCATAAACAGTTTTCGCACCTGCAGTAAACAAATTAGCGCGTTCATCAACTGAAATTGAATCGGTGCCACAGACTGCCGTTTTACCCATTCCTCGAGCAACTACGGCGGCGTGAGAGGTTTTGCCGCCACGACTAGTTAATATCCCTTGTGATGCAACCATTCCAACTAAATCTTCAGGGCTTGTTTCTCTGCGCACTAAAATAACCTTTTTACCAGATTTAGACAGATCAAATGCTCGCTTTGAATCAAAGACAACTTCACCAACGGCAGCCCCTGGAGATGCTGGAATACCTCGAGCGATTTCATTGAGTGCACCTGATGTGTCGAACTGCGGGAACATTAACATTGCTAATTGGTCACCGGTCGTTCGACGCAAAGCTTCATCCATTGAAATTTTATTCTCGTCAACAAATTGAAGGGCAATTCGAAATGCTGCCTCGGCAGTGCGTTTGCCTACGCGGGTCTGCAGAATCCAGAGTTTTCCACGCTCAACCGTGAACTCAATATCACAGAGATCTTTGTAGTGATTCTCCAAAATCTCCATTACGTTATCTAACTCTTCTGCGACTTTTGGAGTGAGTTGGCCGAACTCATTCAGAGACATGGGGGTGCGGATACCTGCAACGACATCCTCACCTTGCGCTTTTTCAAGATAATCGCCATAGCGCCCAATTTCACCAGTAGAAGGGTTACGTGTAAATGCAACACCTGTACCTGAGTCATCACTCAAATTTCCAAAGACCATCGATTGAATATTAACTGCAGTACCAAGGTCAGAGGGAATTCTTTCGCGGCGTCGGTAGAGCTGTGCACGCTCTGAGTTCCACGATCTAAAAACGGCCTCAACGGATCTAATTAAATGCTCGCGAGGATCAGCTGGAAAATCCTCACCCGTTGCTAGTTGTATAACCTTCATAAAGCCATCACACAATTGTTTTAAACTTTCAACTTCAAGGCCTTGTATATTTTCCACGCCCATCGAAGATACAATTCGCTCTTGTACTTTATGAAACTCCTCGGGGGCGATTTCGCACACGATTTTTCCAAACATCTCAATGAATCTACGATATGAATCCCACGCAAAGCGTGGATTTCCAGATGATGCTGCTAAAGATTCGGTAACTTCTGGAGTCATGCCAACATTTAGAACAGTTTCCATCATTCCGGGCATCGAAAACTTTGCACCAGATCGCACCGAAACTAGAAGTGGATTTTCCACTCCACCAAACTTCTTTCCAGTTTGATTCTCAAGATCCTTCAGCGCAGCATCGATTTCATCAAATAAAGATGCCGGCATTTCTCCAGATTGAAGGTAGAGCCGACATGCATGCGTGGTAATAGTAAAGCCTGGTGGAACTGGTAACCCGATCCGCACCATTTCTGCGAGGTTTGCACCTTTACCGCCTAAGAGATCTTTTTGTGTCATATCCCCGAAAGTAAAGGGAAAAATCAATTGTTCAGACATCGTTCTCCTTAGTTGGTTCCGAGGGTCAACGCGCTACGTTCCTCATTGCTAGTTTCACCATAGTATGGGAAAACATGTTGGAATCGTATAGGATTCGACAAACATCGAGGGCGAGGATTAAACGTGGCCAAGAACTTCAAGCGGCAGTTTCCTAAGGTCAAAGAGTTAGCTCCATTGCTCACTTTTAATCCTCCCTCCCTCCCAAGCCGTAAAAAGCGTCTGGCCAGAGCGCTAACGATCTGGGATTTACGTCTTATCGCTAAGCGGCGCACACCCACAGGCCCCTTCGACTATACCGATGGTTCAGCCGAATCTGAGATTACCCTGGAACGGGCCCGACGAGCCTTCTTAGATCTTGAGTTTCGCCCTAATATTTTGCATGATGTAAGGGATGCTTCACTCGATTGTGAAGTTCTAGGTGAAAATTTTGCGATGCCCGTTGGAATTGCCCCCACGGGCTTCACTCGAATGATGCACTCTGAAGGAGAAATAGCCGGTGCGCGAGCAGCGCAAAAATTCGGAATTCCTTTCACGCTCTCCACCCTAGGCACGACAACTATTGAAAATGTAGTCGCCGCCGCACCAGAGGGAGTGAACTGGTTTCAGTTGTATATGTGGAAAGACCGCGAAGCCAGCATGGAGCTCGTACGCAAGGCCCAGACGGCAGGAGTTAAAAACTTAATTCTCACAGTAGACGTACCAGTTTCTGGCGCACGTTTAAGAGATACCCGAAATGGTCTTACGGTTCCTCCATCTTTGACTGCCACAACAATTATAGATGCTTTACCGAGGCCTGAATGGTGGATTAATTTTCTCACTACCCCAGCAATTAATTTTGCATCAATGAAAAACTGGAATGGCACAGTCGCTGAACTTTTGGATTTTATGTTTGATCCAACAATGACATTCGAAGATCTCGCATGGGTTCGAGCGCAATGGGATGGTCAATTAACAATAAAGGGAATTCAAACCGTGGAAGATGCAAAGAAAGCTGCAGATTTTGGTGCCGATGCAATTATTTTATCTAACCATGGTGGTCGACAACTTGACCGTGCTCCCATTCCATTGCACCTTCTCGTCGATGTGAAGAAAGAGTTAAAGAAAGATTTAGCAATCCATATAGATACTGGAATCATGCACGGCGCAGATATATTGGCCGCAATTGCACTTGGTGCTGATTTTACATATATCGGGCGGGCCTACCTTTACGGTTTGATGGCGGGCGGCCAGGAAGGTGTAGAGCGCGCGTTGACCATTTTGCAAACACAAATGCTGCGCACAATGAAACTTTTAGGTGTTAATTCACTTGAAGAACTTGAACCAAAGCATGTCCGCATATTGCCAACCCTTGCTGGTCTCGGATCATTACCTGGAGGAAAATAAATGCGGATCGCGCATATAGGTGGAGAATGAACGCAGTTAAAACTGATTCTATTAAATCTTCAGCGCGTACCTCGGTCCTTTCAGATGATATCTACGGCAAGATCAAAGCGATGGTTGTAACCTATGAGATCTCTCCAGGTTCCAGAATCAATATCGATGCATTGTCACTGCAACTTAAAACCTCTCAGACTCCAATTCGGGAGGCGCTAGCCCGCTTAGAATCCGATGGACTCATAAAAAAAGAGCCTCTGAAGGGATATAGCGCAACTAACCTTTTAACGCTTGATGAGTTCCACGATCTTTTTCAATTTCGACTTCTCATTGAACCGTGGGCAGCCGAGCAAGCGGCAAAAAGGATTACTTTTGAAGGGAAAAGAATTCTAAACTCAGAGATGAAAAGCACTTTGAGAACTTTGAAGCAGAAAAATGTGGATGAATTTAAGAGTTTGACCGAACATGATGCGCGCTTTCATAAACTGGTTGCACAACTATCTGGTAGCAAGTCCGTTGAATCGGCCTTTGAGCGAACCCACTGTCACCTGCATCTGTTTCGACTCTTTATGGCACACCGGCTACACCTGATCAAAAATAGCTCAGGAGCCAACTTCGTCGAAAAACTGTTTGAACACTACTATCAGAATGGTTCAGGACAACTTGCAATTATTGAGCACAATACTATCTCGAATGCAATTATCGACGGAGATTCCAAAACCGCACGAGCGAGTATGCACTCACACATTCAATCTTCATTGAAGCGTTTTTCATCTTCAGTGCAGTAGGTATGACGATTCAACTTCCCTAGCGAAACGGACCGGCAACAATATTAGCTAGCGGCTTACCAGTTGCAAACTTGGCTAGTTGGCTTTCGATTAACATGCGCACGCGTGGATTAAACGCGCTCGAGTCTCCACCAACATGTGGTGTAATGATTACGTTTTCAGCCTCCCACAATGGATGACCTTTTGGTAAGGGTTCTGGATCCGTAACATCTAATCCAGCAGTGATATGACCACGATTCAACGCTTCTATTAAAGCTTCAGTGTCTACAATTCCACCCCGAGCTACATTGACAAGAGTTGCACCTGGTTTCATTGCCTGGATCCTTGATCGATTCATTAAGTGATGTGTTTCTCTCGTTAGAGGAAGAATCAAAATTACAACATCTAGAGTTGGCAATAATTCATCAAAGTCAGCCATAGTTGTACTTGAATTTCTCCCATTGCGACTAAAACCTATAACCTCTACATTAAAGAGTTCCAACTGCCGTGCAATCAATGAACCAATATTTCCTGTGCCGACAATTCCAACACGCGAATCGGCTAAGGCGTTGCGACGTTCATGGACCCACACACCTTTTCTTTGGTTGGTCATGAAAGTTGCAAATCCTCGCCGCGCGCTAATCGCCAATCCAATCGCTAACTCCGCTGTAGATGCATCGTGGACACCTGCAGCATTACATAACGTAACTCCTGGTGGAAGAATCTCTAGGACATCATCTACTCCGGCATTTGGACTTTGAATTACTTGAAGCGAAGACATCTTTGAAATGAGCTCCAGAGATCGCGCACCTGACATATATGGGGGAACATAAAATCTAATTGCGTCGAGAATTTCAGACTCAGGAAATTCTCCACGCACTGGGAAGGCTTCTAGTGATTCGGGAATATCTAGTCCAGAAAATTCACACCATATCATTGCTGCACTCATATCATTCGATTCCACATGATTGAAAATCCTATAGGAAGTCTGCGAGCTTTACACCGGCTTCAATCAAATATCTCTGGGGATCTTCAATCGCCTCTTGAGTACTTCCAGCCAACTCAGACAAAGCAATACCTCCCAGATTTGGGATTGGAAATCTACCTTCTATCGATCCAACACAATATGCAATGGGTACTTCTGCAGCGGCGGCGAGTTCGGTAATGTGACCGACTATTTTGCCTCTCATGCTCTGAGCATCCAACTTTCCTTCGCCAGTGATCACGAGATCACATGCATGAATTGCATCGGCAACTCCGCACATATCTGCAATCCATACCGAACCACTTTCAATTGTTGCGCCCCATAATGCACGTAAACCAAATGCCGTTCCACCTGCCGCTCCACTACCTGGTGAATCATCGGCCGCGATTACGGTTGAAAAACCTTCCAGTGCGCTTTCAAGTTGGGCAATCTGCTGGTTCGTTGCACCCTTTTGTTTTGCAAAGGTAGTGGCAGTGCCGTGAACTCCAAGAAGTGGTGAATCAACGTCGACTAAAAGAGTTACTCCGCCAACAGGTGGCGCAACTGCGTTACCGATTGAAATTTGTGTAATTTTCGACAGTTGCCCACCACCGAGACCAACCTGTTGATCGGCTCTATCTAAGAATTCAAATCCGAGTGCGGTGAGAGCGCCAACGCCAGCATCCGTGCTTGCCGAACCTCCGAGTGCGCAATAAATACGGTGCACTCGTAGATCTCGTGCAGCATTTGCTAATACTTGACCGAAAGCAAAAGTATGTGCACCCATTGGATCCAGTTGTGGCAAGAGAGATAGACCGGATACTTGAGCTAATTCAACAATCGCCGTCGAACCATTGATTAACAGCCAATACGCCTCCAGTGAAACTTCGGGGCAATAAATACGAATTGCATCTGGTCTGGCAAATTCAATCGCTAACAGAGTTCCTTCGCCACCATCTGCACAAGGGATTTGAATTAACTCATCATTGGGTCGAATTGATAGCCAACCGTGCGCAATTGCACGCGCCACTTCAATACTTGTTGCACTGCCCTTAAAAGAGTCAGGTGCAATAAGTATTCTGGCCATTAAAGCGCCATTAAATCCATGAACTTATCTACGGGGGTGGCCATCAATTTCTCATAATCCATTGACAGGCTAAGGATTTTTTCCTGCGCCGGCGCATCAAAAATACGCGCAAGGTTGACCTCGTACTTTTCGATTAATAATGGGATTCCAGCGGCGCGACGACGGGCATGGCCAATTGGGTACTCAACGACCTCTTCGCCCACAATGCTGCCATCATAAAACTCAATTGTTAAAGCGTTAGCAATCGAGCGTTTATCCGGGTCGTGATAATCGGCCGTGAAGGTCGAGTCCTCAACGCAGATGATTTTTTCTCGAAGCGCATCGATGCGAGGGTCGGCGGCAATGTTATCTTCATAATCTCGTGCTGTGAGTCGACCAAAGATTAGTGGGACTGCAACCATGTACTGAATACAATGATCGCGATCGGCTGGATTATTGAGTGGACCTCTCTTATCGATAATTCGAATGCAAGCTTCGTGAGTGCGGATTGTAACTTTTTTAATATCTGCCTGAGTTTTCCCCGCAGCTAGCATTGCTGCGTGAAGGGTCATGGCCGCCTCAACTGCAGTCTGTGAATGGAACTCGGCGGGAAATGAGATTTTAAACAAGATATTTTCCATAACGTACGTGCCATATGGACGCTGAAACTTAAAGGTATTACCTTTAAATGAGACGTCATAAAAGCCCCACGTTTTTGCGGTTAATGCCGATGGATAACCCATTTCGCCAGTCTTTGCGATGAGCGCTAAGCGAACTGCGCGCGATGTTGCATCCCCAGCGGCCCAGGATTTACGCGAACCTGCATTTGGAAAGTGACGGTATGTGCGAAGAGATTGTCCATCTACCCAGGCAAGAGATACAGCAGCAAGTGTCTGATCGCGTGTTAAATCCATCATCTGCGAAACAACTGCCGTTGATGCGACTTTAACCAAAAGCACGTGATCTAAACCAACTTTGTTAAAGGAGTTTTCCAAAGCGATACAGCCCTGAATCTCATGTGCCTTAATCATGGCCGTCAATACATCTTTAATCGTGAACTTCTTATCAGTAGTGCGTGATAGCCAGTCTGCGGTGGCAAGAATTGCACCTAAGTTATCGGATGGATGTCCCCACTCGGCGGCGAGCCAGGTGTCATTGAAGTCAAGCCATCGGATCATGGCACCGATGTTAAAGGCACCTTGTACTGGGTCTAAAACATAGTTAGTACCAGGCACTTTAACGCCGTTGACTAGGTTTGCACCTCCTACAACTGGACCAAGCAATTTAGTACAGGCCTCGTATTCAAGGGCTTCAAGCCCGCAACCCAAGGTATCTAGAAAACAATTCCACGCAGTTTCATATGCAAGATGTGAAGTAATTTCATAGTTTCGGACATAGTCAACAATGTCGATAATCTCTTGGTCATATGGTTGGTTGGTTATTTTTGTCTGGCTAGACATTAAGAATGCACCTATCGCTTCTCTATTGGTTGAAATATTAGATCTTCAGGACCTGTGTAGTTGGCACTTGGACGGATAATTTTATTGTCAATTCGTTGTTCAATGACGTGAGCAGCCCAACCAGTTGTTCGGGCGATAACAAAAAGAGGTGTAAAAAATGCCGTTGGTATTTTCATCTGGTTGTATGCAACAGCTGAAAACCAATCCAGATTAGGGAACATGTTTTTGGCATCCCACATCACCTCTTCGATGCGAGCGGCAATGTCGTATAGAGCAGTGTTGCCATTGTCTTTGGAAAGCTCTAGCGAGATAGACTTGATAATCGCATTTCGAGGATCAGCGACGGTGTAAACCGGATGACCGAAACCAATCACAACTTCTTTAGCCGCAACTCGAGCACGAATATCCGATTCAGCCTCATCGGCATTTGCGTACCTCTCTTGAATTTCAAGGGCGACCTCATTTGCCCCACCATGCTTTGGTCCACGCAGCGCACCAATTGCTCCCGTGATCGCTGAATACAAATCTGACCCAGTACCGGCAATCACACGAGCAGTAAAAGTTGATGCGTTGAATTCATGTTCAGCATACAAAATGAGCGAGGCATGGATTGATTTAATCCAGAGGTCACTCGCAGGTGCGCCGTGAAGCAGATGCAAAAAGTGAGCGGCGATTGAAACATCATCGGTCTCAACCGTGATTCGTTTACCGGAGTTAGCAAAGTGATACCAATACAGCAACATTGAATTCAAACAAGCGATTAGTTTGTCGGCAATCTCCTGAGCGCCCACTTGTGTCTGCTCAAACCCTTCAGGATTTAGGCTTCCTAGGGCTGAAACACCGGTACGCAGAACATCCATGGGATGGGCGCTTGCCGGAATCTGCTCAAGTACCGCCTTTAGGTGATCGGGCAGACCGCGAAGGCCTTTTAGCTTTGTTTTGTAGGCATTTAACTGAGTGCGTGTGGGCAATACCCCATAAATTAAAAGATAGGCGACCTCTTCGAACTCGCAATGTGCAGCTAAATCTGCAATGTCATATCCGCGATAGTGAAGATCATTTCCACTTTTTCCAACACTGCACAGCGCTGTATTGCCTGCGGGTACACCTGAAAGTGCAACGGATTTCTTAGCTTTAAATTCGACCAATTAATCTCTCCCTAAAGTTTTATCTAATGCCTTTTCATACTCATAATAATTAATTCGCTCGTACAGTTCCTCACGCGTCTGCATAGTATCAACAACATGTGACTGCGTGCCATCGCGACGAATTCTTTCATAAATATTCTCTGCCGCTTTGTTCATGGCTCTAAATGCCGAAAGTGGATAAAGAATCATTGAGACCCCATGAGCACTTAACTCGTCGCGCGAAAATAAAGGGGTCAAACCAAACTCTGTAATGTTAGCCAAAATAGGTTTAGAAACGGCGGCGCTAAATTTACTGTAATCATCTAATGTGCGAATCGCTTCTGGAAAAATTAAATCAGCTCCGGCTTCGACATATGCATGCGCTCGTTCGATAGCTGCATCTAGACCTTCAATTGCAATTGCATCGGTTCGCGCCATAATTGAGAATTCATCATCAGTGCGTGCATCAACGGCGGCCTTAATACGATCCACCATTTCAGATGTACTAACAACTTCCTTGTTTGGGCGGTGGCCACAACGCTTGGCCCCTACTTGATCTTCAATATGCATTGCTGCAGCGCCTGCCTTAATTAAATCTTTAACGGTGCGAGCGATATTAAAGGCCGATGCACCAAAACCAGTATCGGCATCGACTAAAAGAGGGACGTCGCAGATATTTGTAATGCGTCGAACATCGGTGAGCACATCTTCAAGAGTGGTGATTCCAAGATCAGGAACTCCTAAAGATCCAGCCGCGACTCCCCCTCCAGATAAGTAAATCGCTCGGTAGCCTGCGCGCTTGGCCAAAAGGGCGTGATTAGCGTTGATAGTTCCAATGATTTGAAGTGGGGTTTCATCGCGAAGTGCGGCTTTAAATCGGGCACCTGCTGAAGTTGAGCTCACGCCAAGAGTCTAACCAGCCTATGAGAGCCGGCAAATACTGTTCCGGTTGTAGTTGAACTTTCAACTACTTTCTGCTACAATGAGCTATGTCGAAAATGCCCGCGCTCTATATCGGCCACGGTGCGCCGATGCTTCTTGATGATCAACTATGGACATCTCAGTTGCGAGGAATATCAGCGGCAATTGAACGACCAAAGGCGATCTTAATTGTCAGTGCGCACTGGGAGTCGCAACCAATAACTTTGAGCAATCCCGCTGCCAATACCCCACTCGTCTATGACTTCAGTGGCTTTGATCGCAAGTTTTATGAGATGACATATAACAGCCCAGATGCCACTGCGGTTTCAACGCTGGTCGCATCGATCATGCCCGAAACCGAGCCAGTACATCAATCCAACCGCGGCTTGGATCACGGGGCATGGGTGCCTTTGCGTGTGATGTATCCGAATGCAGATATTCCGGTTGTCCAGATTTCTATGCCAACGAGTGATCCTGCAAAACTTTTAGAGCTTGGTAAACGCTTGCAACCATTGCGCGATCAAGGAGTTCTCATTATCGGATCTGGTTTTATGACCCATGGGTTGCAGTATTTACGCAACTGGTCGCCTGATGCACTCGCACCAACCTGGTCTAGTGAGTTCGATGCTTGGGCAGAAAATGCTCTGGCAGCCGGAGACGTTGACACACTTTCAAATTTCCGCGAATTAGCACCAGGAATGCCATACGCCCATCCAACTGTTGAACATTTCACACCGCTATTTATTACATTAGGTAGTGCCAGCGTGGCCGATGCTGCCCCGCAAACCCTTATAGATGGCTACTTTATGGGACTTAGTAAGCGAAGTATCCTCGTTGCTTAAATTGTTGATTTAGCCCACTTTACGATTTTTACTGCCGTATTGAAATCTTCACGAAGGGAAGTTTCATCTATCTCAGAAAAATCAGTCCTAGGATACTCAACTGAATTTCGAATTTTGCGGAGCCGATTGAATGGTCTAATTAGCGCTACCTCGGATGTGCTGCACTGAGGAATCAGCACGTTAAGAATTATCGAGTGCCCTCCATAAGCCGTAGGACGTATTCCCTGTAAATAGAGAATTGCTGTTAACCCTTTCCGAGCGGCGTCATACAAAAGAACATACGCACCTTCTTTGTCATCTACTAAAGCATTCATTGCACTTCTTAAGTGATTTTCCGCCTGTGCAATCATTTGATGAGCTTGATTAATGTCGATCTCTATCTCCTCAATGAGTTTCTTACTGAGATATTTTTTGGTTAGCCGCGCTGATTCCTCTGTAATCTCCATTGAGCCAAGTTAGATTTCACACCTGACAAAAGTTTAGAGATTTAGCTTTACATGTGGATTCTTTTTTATTGTCGCAATAAATGGACTGCCCTCACGCCATTCTTTGGCGCTAACGCGTCTGACATTGACCTCCCTCATCAATGCCTTCTCAGCCCGTCCTACAGCTTCATCGAGTAATTCGAGCGAAGTGGTTCCGACAATCAACACATCGATGTCATTTGGAATTGCTCCTGGGATTCCAGAATATCTAGCCGCCCAAGACCCAAAAATATATCCTTCGTTTATTCCCAAAATTCCTGCTAGCTCACGTTCAATGACGGGAAGAGGTCCAAAAGTCAGAGCCAGCAAATCAGTAAGTGATGGCGCAATTCTGGAATTTGCCTCGGCGCGAATTAATCGATTTCTTCCCTGCCGGCGCTCTCTGATAAAGCCAGCATCTATGAGGCGCACCACCTCATGGTGAAGACCTGGAATTGAGGATCCGATGGTGCGTGCCGCATCAGAGATTGTTAGCTCTTTATCCGGATTGAGGAAGAGTAATGCAAGTAGATCCCCTTGAACCCGCGAGCGAAGTATTGGCAGTAACAGTGACTCTTTCATAACTCTTAATATATCTTAGTTATTGAGAAATCCTTTCTTTTCACAATGATAGAGATGATTTTCGATTTTCTATGACTGATTTTGTTGCCTGGAATGTGAGGCGGCATATAGGTAGTCCTCAAACAAATTACTTGAACTATTTTCGCAATCGGCTCGAAATTATTGTTTTGCCAGAACAAAAAGATCGAGGCCAACCTCTCCCCTTGTAAGGAAATTGGTTGACCTCGAATGAGAAAGATGTTGTTATGAGCAACCAGATGTGTTGCCGCACCCTTCGCAGACATAGCAGGCACCAGACATGCGCATCTTTACACCGCAGGTCATACACAAGGGCGCATCGGCTTTAACGCCAGACAAGGCCTCCATCAGTTCTGTCGATGAGCCGAACTGTTGCTTGCTATCGATAGTGACTGCAACTGGTTTAGGTACAGAAATCTGTACTGCAACGGGTGCAACGACTTCGAGGTTTTCATAATCTTCTACAACGTCCTCGGTGTACTCGCCCGTCTCTAATGCACGTGCACGTTCAGATGCTGTGTACAGCCCCATCGCACTGCGTGTCTCAAAGGGTAAGTAATCTAGTGCTAAGCGACGGAAGATGTAATCCATCATGGACTGTGCCATGCGGATATCGGCATCATCGGTCATGCCCGCTGGCTCAAAGCGCAAGTTAGTGAATTTTTCAACGAAGGTTTCCAGTGGAACTCCATATTGCAATCCAATTGATACTGCGATTGAGAATGCATCCATAACACCGGCCAGAGTCGATCCCTGCTTGCCCAGCTTTAGGAATACCTCACCGAGTGCGCCATCTGCATAAGCACCCGAAGTCATGTAACCCTCTGCCCCGCCAACAGAAAACGATGTAGTCGTTGATGGGCGTGACTTTGGTAAGCGTTTGCGAAGCGGCGTTGAAGGATGTGATGCAACCGCTGGTGCATCGCCCTTTGCCGCTTTACCATCAGATAAAGGTTGACCGACTTTGCAGTTATCGCGATAGACCGCCAAGGCCTTTAGCCCTAATTTCCAGCCCTCGTAGTACACCTCTTCAACCTCTTCAACGGTTGCATCTGATGGCAAGTTAACTGTCTTTGAAATCGCACCAGATAAAAATGGTTGGCAGGCAGCCATCATTCGAACATGGCCCATCGGAGCAATGGAGCGCGCACCGAGTGCGCAGTCAAAGACGTCGTAGTGCTCTGGTTTTAATCCTGGAGCATCGATAACGTGACCATGAGTAGAGATGAATTCAACGATCGCTTCAATAGTCTCTTCGGTATAGCCGAGCCTGCGAAGTGCGGCCGGTACTGTCTGGTTAACGATTTGCATAGAACCGCCGCCGACAAGCTTCTTAAATTTTACGAGTGAGAAATCTGGTTCGATTCCTGTTGTATCGCAATCCATCATCAAACCGATTGTTCCGGTCGGAGCAAGAACAGAGATCTGGGCGTTGCGCCAGCCATTTTTTTCACCCGTTGAAAGACAAGCATCCCAGGCTTTGTTGGCCTGGGTCCAGACATCGCGATCAAGGGTGGTCTCGGACTTTGCCGACGATGATGCTGCGGCATGCTTGCGCATCACGCGGGCGTGGGCGTTGGCATTCTGGGCAAAGCCGGCATATGGCCCAACGATTTCAGCTAGTTCGGCCGAGCGCTTATATGTAATTCCACTCATCAATGAAGTGATGGCACCAGCGAGAGCACGTCCTCCATCAGAGTCATAGGCAAGACCCGATGCCATCAAAAGCGCACCTAGGTTTGCATAACCGATACCTAACTGGCGATAAGCCTTGGTGGTATCGCCAATTGCCTCAGTTGGGAAATCTGCGAAACAGATTGAAATATCCATTGCGGTGATAATCATTTCTGCAGCGCGACCAAATGTTTTAGCATCAAAAGAGCCATCTGATTTCAGAAACTTCATTAAGTTAAGTGAGGCTAAGTTACATGATGAGTTATCTAATGACATGTACTCAGAACATGGGTTCGATGCATTGATGCGACCTGTTTCTGGATTGGTGTGCCAATCATTAATTGTGTCGTCATATTGAATTCCAGGGTCGGCACATGCCCATGCAGCTTGTGCCATCTTTGTAAATAAAGTTTTAGCATCAACGGTATCGATGACTTCACCTGTACCGCGCGCGGTCAAACCAAACTGCTCGCCCTTTTCAACTGCACGCATGAACTCATCGGAAACTCGAACCGAGTTGTTAGCATTTTGATACTGGACAGAGATGATGTCTTTTCCACCAAGATCCATATCAAAACCTGCATCGCGAAGTGCGCGAATCTTGTCCTCTTCTTTTACTTTAGTTTCAATAAACTCTTCAATATCTGGGTGTGAAACATCTAGTACAACCATCTTGGCCGCACGACGTGTTGCACCACCTGATTTAATTGTTCCGGCAGAGGCATCGGCGCCACGCATAAATGAGACTGGCCCAGATGCAGTTCCGCCTGATTTTAATAGTTCTTTCGATGAACGGATGCGAGATAAATTAAGTCCAGCACCTGAGCCGCCCTTGAAAATCATTCCCTCTTCGCGATACCAGTTAAGAATGCTCTCCATTGTGTCATCGACAGAGAGAATAAAACATGCACTGACTTGCTGTGGCTCATTTGTTCCTACGTTAAACCAGACCGGGGAGTTGAAAGAAAATATCTGGTGCATCAGCATGTGAGTGAGTTCGTGCTCGAAGATTTCCGCATCGGCATCGGTTGCAAAGTAGCCATGCTCTTTGCCTGCCTTTGTATATGTAAGTACAACGCGATCAATAACCTGCTTGAGTGAATACTCTCGGTTTTCGGCACCGACTGCTCCACGGAAATATTTAGTCGTAACAATGGTGGATGCATTTACTGACCAGAAATCTGGATACTCAACACCATGTTGTTCGAATACGGTCTCTCCGGTTTTCCAGTTTTGCTGCACTACATCTCGACGCTCCCATTTAACTTCATCGTATGGGTGAATACCCTCGTTGGTGTAGATGCGTTCGATCGTTAAGCCCTTGCCCTGGATTGTGTTGTGAGCTTTGATCTTGGCTGGTCGGTTGATAACCGTTTCTGACATATGTATTTCCCCGTATTTCTTTAGTAGGCCGTTAATTATTCATTTGAAAGTGCAGCGTTTGTACTTATTTTTTCTTTACTGACATCTGCACGGGGCTTTTCTGCAGTTTTTAGGTTCGAAGGCATAGCGCGCAGTAGTGCGATCTCGCCTTCAAAATCCTCAAGGGAGGCAAAGTTACGGTACACCGAGGCATACCGTAAGTAAGCCACCTCATCGAGCTCGCGAAGAGGTGCCAAAATCGCCATGCCCACTTCTTGGGCCTCGATTTCAGCTTGACCGGTGCTTCGTAGAGTTTCCTCCACGCGCTGGGCCAGTAAGACTAAATCATCTTCATTAACTGGGCGTCCTTGGCAGGCCTTGCGTACACCCACCAGGACTTTTTCACGACTAAATGGCTCAGTGGCGCCACTTCGTTTAATAATGCTGAGCACAGCGACCTCTTGAGTTGAAAAACGTTGGCCGCACTGTGGGCACTCGCGGCGGCGGCGAATCTGCGTTCCCTCTTCGGCAGGTCTAGAGTCAATGACTCGAGAGTCATCGTGTCTGCAAAACGGGCAAATCACCTCGGCGTGTCTCCCTTCATGATGCTTGCTTTTTCCCTTTTTAGCGCTAAAGAGGGGATTTCCAAAACTACCGTAAAAACACTACTTATGGAAGTTTCGGGCTCTCCTACCCCTATATATAGTGGGAACTATAAAGCATTGGACGAGGGTTTGCCACTAGGAAGAGCGTCAATTGCGATTTAGGGCGTGTCGGGGTTGAACCTCACCGCACTCAGAGGATGAAGCGAGCCCCTTTGTGGGTTTTGGCCAAGGCGGCGTCGCATGTCCAGAGCGTTGCCTTGATGGTGCTTGCGGTGGCACTGATGATCGCATCTGGAGTTCTAAGGCCCTTACTAGCCCTGATATGAGCGGCTGCAACTGCAATCTCTTGGCTTACATCGACTACCTGATGCAGATTGGCTGCTAAGCGGGCCTGTGCCTCTTCGGCGACGCCTTTTGCGACAGCATGAGGCAAAACCTCGGTCAATGTGAGCGCCGAAATCGCATACAAACTAGAGGCTTCAAAACTTTCCATGATGCGAACATGGTGTTTGTCATCTGGGTTGATTAAACCTATGAGAACCGATGAATCCAGAAGAACTAATCCCACGCTGCTCGCTCTTTCTCTTGATCAAATTCATCAAAGATTCCAGGAAATGCTCCCACTAAATTTAAAACTGGATTTGCTTGTCCCTCCACTTGTATCTGGATAAAACCAGCGTCGTTAACTACGAATTCCACTTCATCCCCTGCCTCTAGACCTACTCTTCGCAGAATATCTACGGGTACTGTCAATTGATTCTTAGAGCTCAACCGGGATGTGGATGTTCGACCGGCACGTTGCACCGGAACTTTACGTTTGAGGGCTGGCTTACGAGCCGTTTTCTTAGCCTTTACCTTAGGAGCCATAAGTAAAGGCTAGCACCTCTGCCCAATATTTGGATAGGCTGAATTAATCCCTTTGTATTAATTAAGTGGAATTCGAAGGCGAGCGCCAGCGGCTATGTCATAGCCAGTGAGGTTATTTGCCTCGCGGATAGCTTCGACCATCGCGGTGATATCACCATCGCTATAGGCGGCGGAGATGGACCACAGCGTGGCACCCCCAGGAACGACGACGTTTACAAATGAGGACGCTTTGCTGACGTGATCTCCAGCCCCGGAGCGAGCGGCAAAGCCAGCGGCCAGAACAACGGTCAGTGAGAGAACGACCAAAGTGCGGGCAAGACGACCACGGCGCGAAAAGCCTTGATTTACACTGCTTTGCGGGGCTAATGAATTAAATACCACTGCGCTCATGTCGTTCTCCTCGTGCATTTTAAGCTGTAATTACCTTGGGGAAGGTACCCGAACACGTGTTCGAATAACTCAATTAAACACCACGCCACTGACAAAGGCAAGAAATTTTCGAACAGGTGTTTGAATTTGCGGTCAATCTCTGTCACCATCTACCCATGAGCACACAGCGCACTCCAAGCCAGGCGGGCTTAAGCCCACGCCAATCTGAAATCCTCTCAGTTATACAGGCCTCAATGAGCGATCACGGCTATGCCCCATCGATGCGCGAAATCGGAGCGGCGGTCGGATTAACGAGCACCGCCTCAGTTAAATACCAGCTTGAAATCCTAGAAGCTAAAGGCTTTATCCGGCGCGATGAGAGCAAGGGTCGAGCCCTTGAGCTAACTCCTGAAGAACATGGCGCACCCGTGGATAAAACTCGACTCATTCCCTTAGTCGGGCGCATTGCAGCGGGCGGGCCAATCACAGCCGAACAAGAGATTCAAGAGTCCTTTCCACTTCCTGAATCAATTGTTGGAAGCGGTGATTTATTTATGCTCAAGGTCGTTGGCGAATCAATGATTGATGCTGCAATTTGCGATGGTGACTATGTAGTCATTCGCTCCCAAAAAGATTGCAATAACGGTGAGATAGTTGCCGCGATGATTGATGGTGAAGCAACTGTTAAAGTTTTTTCGCGCAAAAACGGCCACATCTGGTTGCTTCCTGCTAATGAAAACTTCGCTCCTATCGATGGCGATTCCTGCGAAATCTTAGGCAAAGTAACTGCAGTTCTTCGCTCACTTCGTTAAATCTAAGTAGCCTTGACTCATGGCTTGGGACTTTATCGGATACGTGAGCAATAGCACTACGGTTCCAGGCTCGCCTTAGTACGGCCATGTAGTTACCATAGAGTCAATTCTTCACAATTTTTCTTTACGAAATGCAATTTTGGATGGAGTGTTTTCAATGAGCGATACAAGTCCAGGCTATGGGATAACCATTAGAGTCGAAGCCACAACGACATCATCACCGACATCCTTGATTCCAGCAGCAATCGTTGCAGCCGGTGGAACGCTCACGGCACTCGATGTCGTTGAATCACACCATGATCGCGTCGTAGTAGATGTCACCTGCGATACGCGGGATGCTGATCACGCTGAAGAAATTGCCGCAGCGATAAGCGCCGCATCTCCAAATTTTAATGTTAAAAAAGTTAGTGACCGAACATTTCTTATGCATTTAGGTGGAAAATTAGAGGTTGCATCTAAAGTCCCACTCAAAACACGTGATGATTTATCTCGGGCTTATACCCCCGGAGTGGCACGAATTTGTTTAGCAATCGCTGCCGATAAATCCGATGCTCGTCGATTAACTATTAAGCGAAATACGGTGGCAGTAGTCTCTGATGGTTCAGCTATTTTAGGTCTTGGAAATCTAGGTCCTTATGCGGCAATGCCCGTAATGGAGGGCAAGGCCGTTTTATTTAAGCGCTTTGCCAATGTTGATGCTTGGCCAATCTGTCTTGATTCACAAGATACTGAAGAGATTATCCGCGCAGTTCAAATGATCGCTCCAGGCTTTGGTGGCATCAACCTAGAAGATATCTCTGCCCCACGCTGCTTTGAAATTGAAGCACGATTAAAAGAAAGCCTTGATATTCCAGTTTTTCACGATGATCAACATGGCACTGCAATTGTTGTCCTAGCAGGCTTACTCAACGCGTTACGCATTGTTAAAAAAGAGATGAGCGAAGTTCGCATTGTGATGATGGGTGCGGGCGCTGCTGGCAATGCCATCTTACGTCTACTCTTTCTTTCAGGTTTAAAACATGCATCGGTCTTTGATTCAAAAGGTATCTTGCACAATGAGAGCAAGGCCGATAACGAGATGCGCAGATGGCTGATTAGTAACACTAATGTAGAAAACAAAACACACTCAATCACAGAAGAGATGAAAGGCGCAGATATTTTTATTGGGGTGAGCGCTCCAAACGTAATTACCGAGGCCCATGTTGAATCCATGGCCCACGATGCCATCGTCTTTGCCATGTCCAATCCCGACCCAGAGATTGACCCAGCTCTTGCCCAAAAGCATGCTCGCATAGTTGCCACCGGTAGAAGCGATTACCCAAATCAAATCAATAATGTTTTGGCTTTCCCAGGGCTATTTCGTGGACTCTTGGATGCAGGGGTCTCAAAGATAACCGATGAGATGTTAGTTGCGGCGGCCCGAGCAATTTCTGAGTGCGTAAAGCCCGATCAACTCAATGAGAACTTCATCGTCCCTAGCGTCTTTGACCCAGCAGTCTCCCCTTCCGTATCAAATGCCGTGTATAAAATCGCCACTCAAAAATAGTATGAATTAAGAAAGAAACTCCCTCACCGAAATCTTGTATTCAAATGTCGGAAAGTGTCGGAATTCTTTTTATTAAATCATCAACTCTCGAACCTTCTACAATCCATGCAGCTAACTCTTCATCAATTGCGCGGGCTAATTGGAGAATCAACTGAAAGCCAAAAACTGCCGAGTGTGCGTCCAAACGGTGGTGGTGTCCGATTCGATTTCTCAGATTCCTTATCTCAAATGTAAGGTTTGAGATATAGCTTTGACTGCGACTTGGGGCATTTATGAACCCAGAAGCCAACCCTGGCCAAAGGAAAAGCTGTTTTTTTGAGAGCATTTGATGCCAGAAGCCGAAAGAAAGCTCAGAAATAATCTGGTCTGGTGTCATTGGTTTTCTATTGGATCGGACTCTGCGCATGGCATCGGATATCTCTTTATAAGGTTGAGACGGTAGTTCATTTGTATTTTTACTTCGGCCAAGTTCAAAGAAGTCATCAAATATCCAATGAGTATCTCTTCCCAATGTAAGTTGACGCAGAGTCATTTTCTCGTCAATAAGATTACGCAAGGCTACTTCCACATAGGCAATGGCCTCCCAATATGCAGCGGCCAATTCAGAGTTCCATCGATATAGCTGAACGGCCATCTCACGATTCCCGAGCATAGTTCGAAGATATGAATTCATTCGAAGTACAGAGAAATGCTTGACTGTGAACTCCCACAACTCTGTGTTGGATTTTGTCATAACCTACCGATATCCTTCTCTTGAACACCCCGGAACCGTCCCTGTAGTACTCGATTGAGTACCGATCAAACGGCCGGGGTTCTGTCTTTGTTCTAGAGATTAGATATTTGCTCTGACAGAATCGAATTTTTTAGCTGGGATTGTGGATAGCTTTGATTTTTTAGTTAATCCTGCGAGTAATAATTACACGTGCTTGATCACCATGATGCACACTGCCCGGCTCGTAAACATCAATGCGCAGAATCTCTGGGCTCTGAATTAATCCAAGGTCAACTAAGGTCGATAACTCTTGCGCAAAACCTCTACTTTCAAAATGTTCATTATTTACTCCAACCACCAACCAACCATTGTGTTCTAGTAGTGGCAGAAGATTGGCGATGCACTCTGGACCTAAATGCCCATGCGTAAAAGTTCCTGAGCTAAACAGCGCTTCATAGGGCGGATTCTCATTTGGAACCATTCCTGTTAAATCCCGCTCATATAGCGCGCGATACACGGCTGCACCATCGTGCCGCAACTTTAACTGGGCTTGTGCCAACATCTCAGGTGAAATATCCATGCCGTCAATAACTAAATCTGGGCGCAATCGCTGCAGATACATACCGGTTAAACCCGTGCCAGTGCCTATATCTAACACTCGAGTAACTGGGCCAACTACATCGTTAAAAACTTCGGCGATCGCTTTGGGATAGCGATACTGCTTAGCATCCACGAAAGAGGTTTCATAAGTTGCCGCCCACTTGGCATACAAGCGACGATTATCATCGGGGCTCTTTACCGAATACGCCTCGTCCAGACCAAGTGTTTCATCGCTCATTGCTAACCGCCGATAGCTGACATCGGTCTAGTTGGCTGAATGAAGCTTGGATCATTAATTCCATGGCCCGGAAGTTTGGCCTT
>JAUXRP010000006.1 GCA_030681675.1 Candidatus Planktophila sp. | reverse complement strand
GGTCTTTAAAAATAAGTTTTCGTAAACTTTTAACTAAATCCCAATATTATGGGAGCATAAATTAAAGTGACAGGTGAGTATTATGACGAAATATGCCTTTCGCCGGTATTTAAGCGCGCCCGGTTTAATCAAGGAAGTTCGCACCTGTTTTGAAAGAATAGAAGACAATGGAAACGGCAAAGTATTCTCACTGAGCGATTGTTTGATGTCGGGATTTGCGGTTTTTAGCTTAAAGTATCCTTCATTATTGCAATTTGACCAAGGCAGGGAAGATGATCTGGTTCGGGCTAATCTGAAATCCTTGTATGGCATTGACCGCGCGCCATCGGATACTTATTTACGGGAACGACTGGATAATGTCTCCCCTGAGCTTTTGCGCCGGTCCTTTAGGCGCATACTGCACCTGCTTCAGCGTGGCAAAGGTTTGGAGGGATTCGAATACCTGGATGGTTATTATCTATTATCCATTGATGGAACGGGTTATTTTTCTTCTTCACAAGTGCATTGTGAACAATGCTGCCAGAAACATCACCGTGACGGTCGGGTGACATACTATCACCAGATGCTCAGCGCCGTGCTGGTTCACCCGGATCAAGCCGAGGTATTCCCGTTGGCGCCGGAGCCGATCATGCAACAAGACGGGTATAGCAAAAACGACTGTGAACGCACTGCAGCAGTGCGATTGTTAAACGCACTCAGGCGTGAACATCCGCATATGAAACTCATTGTGATCGAAGATGGCCTGGCTTCCAATGCGCCGCATATTCGTCTGCTTCAAAAACTGAACCTGCGCTTTATCCTCGGCGCCAAACAAACCGACCATCAATTTCTGTTTGACTGGGTGAATGCCGTCCAGGGAGTCAACACTGATGAATTTATCGACGGCAAGGGTATCAGACACAGTTTCCGTTACCTCAATGGCGCTCCTTTAAACAACGCCAACTTTGAACTTGAGGTCAACTTTCTGGAATACCGGGAATACCACCCTTCAGGAAAAACCCAACATTTTTCCTGGGTAACAGACATTACGATCACACCTGAGAATCTGATGCAACTCATGCGCGCCGGGCGCGCACGCTGGAAAATCGAGAGTGTGCCGCAGGCACA
>JAUXRP010000005.1 GCA_030681675.1 Candidatus Planktophila sp. | reverse complement strand
TATTGAACTAGATAAGAACCGTAATAACGTAGTTCTTTCTCGTCGTGCCTTCCTCGAGCAGACTCAATCAGAGTCCCGCACGACATTCCTTAATCAGCTTCAAAAGGGTCAAGTTCGCACAGGTGTCGTTTCATCGATCGTGAACTTTGGTGCTTTCGTTGATTTAGGTGGAGTAGATGGACTTGTTCACGTCTCTGAACTCTCATGGAAGCACATTGATCATCCAGGAGAAGTTGTTGAAGTTGGCGATGAAGTAACCGTTGAAGTTCTTGAAGTAGATTTCGAGCGCGAGCGTGTATCTCTCTCACTCAAAGCAACTCAGGAAGATCCATGGCAGGCATTTGCTCGTACACACACAATCAACCAAGTTGTACCAGGTGTGGTCACAAAGCTTGTCCCATTCGGGGCTTTCATCCGTGTCCATGAGGGCATTGAAGGTCTTGTTCACATCTCCGAGTTGGCCGAGCGCCATGTCGAGATTCCAGAGCAGGTCGTTGCAGTTGACGATGAGCTTTTTGTAAAGATTATCGATATCGATTTAGAGCGTCGTCGCATCTCACTTTCACTTAAGCAAGCTAATGAAGGACATGAGATCGAGATCGAAGCTTTTGATCCAACTCAATATGGAATGGCCGCTCGCTATGATGCAGAAGGAAACTTCATCTACCCAGAAGGTTTTGACTCTGAGACCCAAGAGTGGAAGCCAGGACATGAAAAGCAGCGCGAAGAGTGGGAGCTTCAATACACCCAAGCTCAAGAGCGTTTCTTAGCACATAAGAAACAAAAGGCCGAAGCTAAGGCCGCAGATGCAGCCGCTACACCAGAAGATGGTGTTGCTGAAACCGCGCCAGAGGTTGTTGCCGCAGAATAAAGTTTGAGTGGGAATCCTCGCAGTTTCACGGTTTAAAACGCTAAAGCCGTTTAACTTGCGGGGATTTTTCTTTTTGTCACTTACCTGTGGCGCATGCGAGTCAGTCGCATATGCTCAAAAATTCGGTGGCACCCGACCTGACCTTGAATGTTTCGACATGTCCTTGCTTGTCACGAAACACTGCAACTTCACCTGTGATGGTCAATGTTCCGTGCTGAGAAGGATTGTCCCAGCCAGGTGGTGGATTGTGAGAGCCATCGTCGAGGATTCCTCCGACACGTTGGAAGTATCTGCCATCGGCCTTTAGTTCATCGATGCCACAATGCGTCATGAGGTCAAAAGGCACAGGCTGAAACACCATGACGGTGAGATCAACATTTGGTGTCCTGCTTATTGCAAATGTGAGAACCAAACCTGCTGCTACCACTACTAACGTTGCGCCCAATATAGTTACAGAGATTCTCTTCCATGTCAGTTGTCGCTTCATGTCATCTCTCCTCCCAAATGTGAATGAATGGATTACTTGTCCATATCGATAACGGAGGGCGATATTATTATTGGACTTAGAGTGGCACTACAAGACGCCTGGAGATCCGTCACATGAGACTCTACTCCAAGTCCAGGCAGGCGGTATCGTTGGCCTGTGCGAGTCATAGGCTTAACGGGCGGAATTGGAAGTGGTAAATCTCTGGCGGCTGAATATTTCGCAGATCTCGGAGCGTTAGTTATTGATGCCGATCAATTAGCGCGCGCAGCTATTGAACGTGGATCGAAAGGTTTCGATGAAGTTGTTGCAATGTTTGGTGATTCGATTTTGAAAAATGGCGAGATAGATCGTCGCGCTTTGGGTGAGTTAGTGTTTAAAGATCCGACTAAAAAAGCTGCGTTAGAGGCGATTATTCATCCGTGGGTACGAAGCGAGTTCGAGGCAGCGGTTCTCTCTCTGAGCGGAAATCAAACTTTGGTCTATGAGATTCCGCTTCTCTTTGAAACCGGCGGCGCAAATCGTTTTGAAAGCGTTATAACGGTTGAGGCACCGATGGACAAGCGTATTGAGCGATTGCGAGAAAAAGGGTTACACCTTTCGGAGATTGAGGCTCGCATAACCGCACAAGCCTCACTCGAGGAGAGGGTTTCCATCGCCGACTTCGTCATAGAAAACAGTGGCTCTAAGGATGATTTGCTTCGTCAAGTGGAAAATATTTGGGATGGATTAACCCACACATCTAACTAGAATTATCCAATGCGCCCGATATCGGATTTACAACGAACAGTCGAGCCATTTCAAGTTGTAAGCGATTTTGTTCCGGCAGGAGATCAGCCCGAAGCGATAGCTGAAATTGCTCGACGATTTGCTGCAGGTGAGCAGGATGTAGTACTTCTCGGTGCAACGGGTACTGGAAAGTCGGCCACCACCGCGTGGCTCATTGAAAAACTTCAGCGACCTACTCTTGTTTTAGCTCCAAATAAACTGTTAGCTGCTCAGTTAGCCAATGAGTTTCGCGAACTACTGCCCAATAACGCCGTTGAATACTTCGTTTCCTATTATGACTATTACCAGCCAGAGGCCTACGTTCCGCAGACCGATACATTCATCGAGAAAGATTCGAGTGTTAACGACGAAGTCGAGCGTTTGCGCCACTCGGCGACTAATTCGCTCTTAACACGTAGGGATGTCATCGTCGTCGCAACGGTTTCATGTATTTATGGACTTGGTACCCCTCAGGAGTACATAGATCGCATGGTCACCCTTCGAGTAGGGGATGAGATAGAACGCAACGCACTACTGCGACGATTTGTTGACGTACAGTACAAGCGCAATGACGTTGCATTTGAAAGAGGAACTTTTAGGGTTCGGGGCGACACCATCGAAATCATTCCAATGTATGAAGAGCTGGCAATTCGCATTGAGATGTTTGGAGATGAGATTGAAAAAATCTCAACTTTGCACCCACTGACTGGCGAAATAATTCGGGATGAAACGGAGATGTATATTTTTCCAGCAACTCAC
>JAUXRP010000004.1 GCA_030681675.1 Candidatus Planktophila sp. | reverse complement strand
TGATCGTGCGGGCTTTGAAGTCCGTGACGTTCACCCTTCTCACTATGGTCGAATGTGTCCAATTGAAACTCCTGAAGGTCCAAACATTGGACTTATCGGTTCACTTGCAACATATGGTCGAGTAACGGCATTTGGATTTATTGAGACTCCCTACCGCAAGGTTTCCAAGGGTCGCGTAACCGATCAAGTTGATTATTTAACTGCCGATGAAGAAGACGAGCACATCATTGCGCAAGCAAATGCACCGTTGACTGATGACAATCACTTCGCCGAAGCACGCGTACTTGTACGTCGCCGTGGTGGAGAAGTTGAATACATTCCAGCTAATGAAGTTGATTACATGGATGTTTCTCCGCGTCAGATGGTTTCTGTTGCAACTGCAATGATTCCATTCCTTGAGCACGATGATGCTAACCGTGCGTTGATGGGCTCTAACATGATGCGCCAGTCAGTTCCATTGATGCGTGCAGAAGCGCCATTGATTGGTACTGGCATGGAGTTCCGTGCAGCCGTTGATGCAGGCGATGTCGTTGTCGCAACAAAGGCCGGTATTGTTACCGAAGTATCTGCTGAAGAAGTAAAAGTTATGGCCGATGATTCAACGTATCAAACGTATTCATTACATAAGTTCACGCGCTCTAACCAAGGAACTTCTTACAACCAAAAAGTTGTTGTCTCTGAAGGTCAGCGTCTAGAAGTTGGCTCAGTAATCGCCGATGGTCCTTGCACCGATATGGGTGAAATGGCGCTTGGTAAGAACTTACTCGTGGCATTTATGTCATGGGAAGGCCATAACTACGAAGATGCAATTATCTTGTCGCAGCGTTTGGTTCAAGATGATGTTTTAACTTCAATTCACATTGAAGAGTACGAAGTCGATGCTCGAGATACCAAACTTGGTGCCGAAGAGATTACTCGCGATATTCCTAACGTATCTGAAGAAGTTCTAGCCGATCTTGATGAGCGCGGAATCATTCGCGTTGGCGCCGATGTTGTACCTGGCGATATCTTGGTTGGAAAGGTAACGCCAAAGGGCGAAACTGAACTTACTCCTGAGGAGCGTTTACTTCGCGCAATCTTTGGTGAAAAAGCTCGCGAGGTTCGTGACACATCACTCAAAGTTCCGCATGGTGAATCTGGAAAAGTTATCGGTGTAAAAATCTTCGAATCAGAAGAGGGCTTTGAACTTTCAGCTGGCGTTAACCAATTGGTTCGCGTGTACGTTGCACAGAAGCGCAAGATTCAAGATGGCGACAAGCTTGCTGGTCGCCACGGTAACAAGGGTGTTATTTCTAAGATTCTTCCAGTTGAAGATATGCCATTCCTTGAAGATGGAACTCCAGTCGATGTAGTTCTTAACCCACTTGGTGTACCTGGACGTATGAACGTCGGGCAGGTTCTTGAAATGCACTTAGGGTGGGTAGCAAAGACTGGTTGGGATCTCTCTGGAATCGATGAGGTGTGGCAAAAGCATATGCGTGCAATCGGTGCTGAAAAGGGCGCTCCTGGTACTAAGTTTGCAACTCCGGTATTCGATGGCGCACTTGAAGATGAGATTTCTGGTCTTCTCTCAAACACATTACCTAACCGCGATGGCAATCAATTAATTGGTCGCTCTGGAAAGGCTCGTTTATTCGATGGTCGTTCCGGCGAGCCATACCCAACACCGATTTCAGTTGGGTATATGTATATCTTGAAGCTTCACCACTTGGTGGATGACAAGATTCACGCACGTTCAACTGGTCCTTACTCAATGATCACGCAACAGCCACTGGGCGGAAAAGCTCAGTTCGGAGGTCAGCGATTTGGTGAGATGGAAGTGTGGGCACTTGAAGCTTACGGTGCTGCTTATACACTCCAAGAACTTCTCACGATTAAATCTGACGATGTTCTAGGTCGCGTTAAAGTCTATGAAGCGATCGTAAAAGGTGAAAACATTCCTGAACCTGGTATCCCTGAGTCATTCAAGGTACTTATTAAGGAAATGCAATCTCTCTGTTTAAATGTTGAAGTGCTTTCATCTGAAGGTGTCGCAATTGAACTTCGCGATACTGATGAAGAAGTATTCCGGGCCGCCGAAGAGCTAGGTATCAACTTGTCACGAGTTGAACCAAGCAGCGTTGAAGAAATCTGAGAGGGAAAATAACTATGTTAGATGTCAACTTCTTTGATGAATTACGTATCGGTCTTGCATCCGCTGACAATATTCGCGAATGGTCTTTTGGCGAAGTAAAGAAGCCAGAGACGATCAACTACCGCACACTCAAGCCAGAGAAGGACGGACTCTTCGATGAGAAGATCTTCGGACCAACTCGTGACTGGGAATGTTATTGCGGAAAGTACAAGCGCGTTCGATTTAAGGGAATCATCTGCGAGCGTTGCGGTGTTGAAGTAACACGTGCAAAGGTTCGTCGTGAGCGCATGGGTCACATTGAGCTTGCAGCTCCAGTAACACACATCTGGTACTTCAAGGGTGTTCCATCACGCCTTGGTTACTTACTTGATCTTGCTCCTAAAGATCTTGAGAAGGTTATTTACTTCGCTGCATACATGATCACCGAAGTTGATGCTGAAGCTCGCGAAGAAGATTTACCACAACTTGAAAAGAAGTTGGCTAACGATCGCAAGAAGATCGAGACTCGTCGCGATGTTGATCTCGATATTCGTACCAAGAAGCTTGAAGATGACACGGCAGAGCTCGAAGCAGAAGATGCTAAATCAGATGTGAAGCGTAAAGTACGTGAGGCCGCTGAGCGCGAGCTCAAGTCAATTCGTGAGAAGTCAGAGAAAGAGCTCGAGCGCATGGAGAGCGTCTGGGCTCGCTTTAAGAACTTGAAGGTTCAAGATCTTGAGGGCGATGAAAACCTCTACCGCGAAATGCGCGATCGCTACGGAATGTATTTCAAGGGTGACATGGGAGCTGCTGCAATTAAGCATCGCCTAGAAACCTTTGATCTTGCAACTGAGCACAAGATGCTCACCGATCTTTCTGAAAATGGCAAGGGCGCAAAGAAGACTCGTGCAATCAAGCGCTTGAAGGTTGTTAACGCATTCCTTACAACAAGCAATAAGCCAGCATCGATGGTTCTTGATTGTGTGCCAGTTATTCCACCTGATCTTCGTCCAATGGTTCAACTCGATGGTGGTCGCTTTGCGACATCAGATCTCAACGATCTATACCGTCGCGTTATCAACCGTAACAACCGTTTGAAGCGTCTTGCCGATCTCGGTGCACCAGAGATTATCGTTAACAACGAAAAGCGCATGTTGCAGGAAGCTGTAGATGCTTTGTTCGATAACGGTCGTCGTGGTCGTCCAGTAACAGGTCCAGGTAACCGCGCACTTAAATCACTCTCTGACATGCTCAAGGGTAAGCAAGGTCGTTTCCGCCAGAACTTGCTCGGAAAGCGCGTTGACTACTCAGGCCGTTCAGTAATCGTTGTTGGTCCACAGTTGAAACTGCATCAGTGCGGTCTGCCAAAGCAGATGGCGCTCGAACTCTTCAAACCATTCGTAATGAAGCGTCTTGTAGATCTCAATCACGCGCAGAACATTAAATCTGCAAAGCGTATGGTTGAGCGCGCACGTCCAGTTGTGTGGGATGTTTTGGAAGAAGTTATCGCCGAGCATCCAGTACTTCTCAACCGCGCACCTACTCTGCACCGACTTGGTATCCAGGCATTTGAGCCGCAACTAGTTGAAGGTAAAGCGATTCAGATTCACCCGCTCGTATGTACAGCGTTCAACGCTGACTTCGACGGTGACCAGATGGCAGTTCACTTGCCGCTTTCTGCTGAAGCACAGGCCGAGGCACGTATCTTGATGTTGTCATCGAATAACATCTTGTCTCCTGCTAACGGTCGTCCAATTACTTCGCCAACACAGGACATGGTTCTTGGTCTCTATCACTTAACAATGAGCCGCGAAGGCGAGCTCGGCGAGGGTCGTGCATTTAGCTCGATCTCTGAAGCGATAATGGCCCACGATCAGCACTCAGTCTCGTTGCAGGCAAAGATCAAAATCCGTCTTGATGACTCAACCGAGACTATCGAAACCACTATAGGGCGGGCGTTGTTTAACGAGGCGCTTCCTGCAGACTTCCCATTCGTTGACGTAGATGTCACCAAGAAGCAACTTGGTGGAATCGTCGATCGTTTGGCTGAGTTCTATCCAAAGGTTGTTGTTGCTCAGACACTTGATGCTCTGAAGTCACTTGGCTTCCACTGGGCAACACGTGCTGGAATCACAATCGGAATTGAAGATGTTGTTACACCTCCACGCAAGAAAGAGATTCTTGAAAGCTATGAAACTCAGGCCGACAAGGTTCAATCGCAGTATGAAAAGGGACTCATCACTGATGACGAGCGTCGTCAAGAGTTAATCGAAATCTGGACAAAGGCAACAGCTGAAGTGGGTAAAGAGATGGAAGAAAACTTCCCTCGCGTTAACCCAGTGTGGATGATGGTCTTTTCTGGTGCTCGTGGAAACATGATGCAGATCCGTCAAATTGCAGGTATGCGTGGTTTGGTAGCAAATCCAAAGGGTGAAATTATTCCTCGCCCAATTAAATCTAACTTCCGCGAAGGTCTTTCAGTACTTGAGTACTTTATTTCTACTCACGGTGCTCGTAAGGGTCTTGCCGATACCGCACTTCGTACCGCTGACTCAGGTTACTTAACCCGACGTCTCTGCGATGTTGCACAGGATGTAATCATCCGTGAAGAGGATTGCGGTACAGATCGCGGTCTTGTTCTACAGATTGGTGTTCGCCAAGAATCTGGCGGCCTCATTAAGTTTGACCACGTTGAAACCTCTGTCTTCGGTCGCACACTCGCCGATGATGTTGAAGTCGATGGCGTAGTTATTGCTAAGGCCGGCATTGACTTAGGTGATCGCAATATTGATGAACTCGTTGCAGCCGGTGTCGCTGAAGTTAAGATCCGCTCAGTTCTAACTTGTGATAGCAAGGTCGGACAGTGCGCAGCTTGCTACGGTCGATCCCTTGCAGCAGGTCAACTTGTTGCTGTCGGTGAAGCAGTAGGAATCATTGCAGCGCAGTCAATCGGTGAGCCTGGTACGCAGCTAACAATGCGTACCTTCCATACTGGTGGCGTTGCTGGAGATGACATCACTCACGGTCTTCCACGTATCGTCGAGCTTTTCGAAGCGCGTACTCCAAAGGGTGTCGCACCGATTGCAGAAACTGCAGGCGTTGTCTCATTCCGCGAAGATGCAAAGGGTAAGAAGATCATCGTTACACCAGATGATGGTGGCGAAGAAGTTGCTTACCCAATCACTCGCCGTCAGAAGCTACTTGTAGAAGATGGTGTTCGCGTTGAAGTCGGCCAGAAGATGGTCGTCGGAGCAATCGATCCAAAGCAGGTTCTTCGTATCCTTGGACCACGTGCAACTCAAGTTCATTTGGTAAATGAGATTCAATCTGTTTATCGCTCACAGGGCGTAGGCATTCACGATAAGCACATCGAAGTAATCGTTCGTCAAATGCTCAAACGCATCACTGTGCTTGAGGCCGGAGATGCTGATCTACTTCCAGGTGAGCTCGTAGAGCGCGGTCGCTTTGAAAATGAAAACCGTCGCGTAGTTACATCCGGTGGAAAAGCCGCCTCAGGTCGCCCAGAACTTATGGGTATTACTAAGGCATCACTTGCAACTGAGTCATGGTTATCAGCTGCATCCTTCCAGGAGACAACTCGCGTACTAACCGATGCCGCACTTTCAGAGAAGAGTGATCCATTGCTCGGTCTGAAAGAGAACGTCATCATCGGTAAGTTGATTCCTGCCGGTACTGGCCTTGCCCGTTATCGCAACATTCGTGTTGAGCCAACGGAAGAAGCAAAGGCTGCCGTTTATGCAGCATACGATGAGTATGACTTCACACCATTTGATCAACAGGGATCCGGTGAAGCCGTTCGTCTTGATGAGGTCGAAGTGCCTCGTTAATAGTTAACTTAGAAAAAGAGGCTCATTCCCACACGAGGTTGGGCCTCTTTTGCTTTGCCTGGAATCACAAACTCTTTATTTCGTGAACCCAGACTTCAATTTTAGATTGGTACTTCAACTGGATGTTTGGGAAGTCCGTCGGTAAGTAGTTTTCGAAATAATGGTGCGAGAGAACGTGGAGTGAGTACATCGGTTGTATTTTCAAGATCGTCCTGGCTCCACCAGCGATATTCGCGAATGACTCTTCGTTCTTCTTCTGAAAATCCTGAGATATCAATCTCAAAGGTAGAGGTCCGGGCAAAGAACCAGAGTTCTCGCACATCTTGATATGAACCATAGAAGGTGAAGACATGGCGGCGGTTCCAAATATGGGGACCTAATTCAAACTCTGTTAATCCAGTTTCTTCTCGCACTTCGCGCCGCGCCGCCTCTTGCGGTGTTTCGCCGAGTTCGATACCCCCACCTGTTGGGAACCAGAATCGAGTGTTGGGCTGATCTGGATCTTGACCTCTAAATAGCAAGACGCGGTTTTGATCATCGACGAGCAAGATACGTACTGTTGGTCGAATTACCGGCTCGATATCCATATGTCAGATTCTGTTGGCACTGACCGAAATCCGCAAGAAACTCATACCGATTCTGGCTTTAGCTATGGGCGAGACCCTATGACTGGGCGAGACTGAAATTCCTGGGTATTTTGACAATTAGTGACACTAATTTCTATGAGTGGTACTCATACGCTATTGTACCACCATGAGCATCATTGAGCTGAATGTGAAGGAAAAAGGCAGAACTGTCTTGCCAGTAGAACTCCAAAAAGCTTGCGGTTTTAAACCTGGTGACACACTTGTCGTCGAGGAAATTTCAGAAGGAAGATTCATTGTAGAGACTAGAGAGCGGAAAATTCAGAGTTTGTGGGAGTTGGCTGTCGCTTCACAATCGGCTCCTTCCACTGAAGATCTGCTTCATAAACGTTCCAAAGATGAGAAGAATCGTTTTGAGAGATTGAGCAATCCGACTTACTCATCCACTACTGAATCTAATAAAAGAGGAGCTGCACTTCTGGCAGCTGTTTTCGGCGAGTAATGCCTCAAGAATCACTATTAAATGCCTCTGCACTACTTGCATTAATTCTTCGAGAACCTGGTTGGAAAGTTATTGATGCCATTGCAGAATCTGGATTGGCGCTAACTACACCGATTGCGCTCGCGGAAACCCTTGAAATATGTAGACAAAAACAGACTGGTATTTCACGAGATGAAATACAAACCCTATTGAGTTTGAAGAATATTAACGTCGTACCGGTGGTTGAGGAAGATGCAGTGGAGGCTGGATATATTTATAAAAAAGCCGCGGAACATAATGTGAAGAGTAAGCGACAGATTCATGTAAGCCTTGCCGATGTCATGTTGCTCGCTGTAGGGAAACGACTGGAAACCCTCGTTGTTTTCTCCGACAATGAATGGGAACTCATAGATTTACCTGGAGTTAGAGTTCTTCCCTTTCGATAATTAGAGTTGAGTTTCAATTCTTGCAACTATGCTTGCCTTATGAGTAATGAAGAAAAGTTCCATGTTCAGCGCCATGCAGATCGCGAAGTACATGAGCGTTTAGATATTGAAAAACTTCTTGATAGCCAGTACGTATGCCATGTCGGATTCATTGACCCAGATATCAATTTGCCATTTGTAATTCCAATGGGTTTTGCTCGAGATGGCAATCGAATTCTGATTCACGGATCCACGGGCTCTCGAATCATGATGTCGATTGCTAAGGGTATTGATCTATGTGTAACCGTTACACAGCTAAATGCCATTGTCGTTGCACGCTCTGCCTTCAACTCTTCAATGAACTATGAGTCGGTAATGATTTTTGGAAAAGCGCGCGTTTTAAATGAATCCGAAAAAGAAGTCGCATTAGAGCGCATCACAACAAAATTGATCCCAGGTCTCTGGGAATACGGCCGCCCGATAACGAAAAGAGAGTCTGCAGCAACGTTAATCGTTGAGTTAAGCTTGGATAAGGTCTCAGCCAAAGCGCGTACAGGGGAGCCATCTGATGATGATGAGGACATCGCACTTCCACTCTGGGCAGGCTTATTGCCTATAAGCACGACAATTGGTCAACCCATAACAGCGACTAACGCCAAAGGTATTCCAGTCCCACCTCATATTGGGTAGTTTTTCTCCATGAAAAAAGCGCTAATAACTCTAGCTTTGGCCTGGAATCTCACTTTAGTACTCGGCGTAGTTTTTAATCAGGAGTACGCATTGACTCGCGCTGCTGGTGGTCAATTTGAAACTTTCCCCACCGGAATTCGCATCACCTACATCTTTACGACACTGCTTTTGGTGTGGCAGTACCGCACGTTTCTGAAGATCTGGGCACATCGCACAATCAATCCATACTGGTTGCCCAGACTATTCATGGTGATTGGCGTCTTAGGTACATTCGTGAACGCGATATCTCGCAGCCCAAATGAACGCTGGAACGCTATTCCAGCTTTAATAATCACATACGGGTTTTGGTCGGCGAGAAAAACTACTTCTTCAGGTTAGCGAGCCGAGCAAGTATTGGTGGATGCGAGTAATGAACCGCCACATAGAGTGGGTGTGGGTTTAAGTTACTCAACGATTCAAGTGATAGTTTTTTCAGCGCTGAATACAAGTGTTCACGCGCATTCGGGTATGTATTGAGTGAGAATTGATCGGCTTGGTACTCGTTGTGTCGAGAGAATGAGTTATTAATTAAGCCAAGAAGTGTAGATAGTGGAGTAAAGAGTAAGAAAAACGCCAACATAGACAAATGGAAACTTGGAATATCTGAACCAAGCGCCTTTGACAGATTTGGATTACTCAGTAACCAACCCATCAGAGCAAACATTATTAGAGTTTGAACATTACTGAAGGCAAACATTGTGTACACATGCTTGCGCTTGTAATGACCAACTTCATGAGCTAAAACTGCGACTACCTCTTTGATCGTTAACTTCTCTATTAAAGTGTCAAAAAGACCAATTATTTTAACTTTACCCATTCCAGAGAAGAAGGCATTCAATTTAGTAGAGCGTTTGGATGCATCCATTTCATATAGTTTGGAAAGCGGAAAACCTTGGGACTGGCAATACATTTCAATCTCATCACGCAGTTCACCTGCCGGTAATGGTTTTAACTTATTGAACATTGGCAAGAAGATTCGTGTACCAAAAACAAACATAAAGAGTGAGAAAACTGCCACTAGGAGCCAGCCCACCAACCAAAACATGCTTTGAATTTCTTGATAAATCCAAGCGATAAGGTAAAGAAGTGGCAATCCAATGAGCAAACTTAAGAGCAGTTGCTTAAACGTATCTGTTATAAAGAGTTTCTTTGTCGTTTTATTAAAACCGTATTTTTCCTCAATAATGAAAGTTGAGTAATACCTACCTGGAATCGAGCTCAAAGAGCTTATTACGATGAGAATTCCTATAAAAACGATGGTTACCAACAAATTATTTTCAATTCGCTCACGTATTTGTAAATCCAGTTTGGCAAACCAGCCGAGTATTATTGCCGAAAGAATTGCAACTGTAGTTATTACCGAGGTTAACATCTCAAATTTATATTTGTCAGTACCATACTCCATAGACTTTGCATACTCATCTGGATTATAAATCTCTGCCGCCTCTGCACTTAAAGGCGTATTTTTCGAATTTTCATTCAGGTAGTTAATTACCATACCGGCACCAAAATCAATTAATACGAAAGTGACAATACTTAGCAACAAGAAATCAGAGGTATTCATAGTTTTCCTAACCGTTTAGAAGTGCTGCAAAGGCGATTTCAACCATAGTATTTAGAGAACTTTCACGGTCTGCCGAGGACATAGATTCATGTGTGATTACGTGATCTGAGACAGTTAGAATCGCAAGTGCCCGTCGCTGTTTACGTGCAGCTATTGAATACAATTGATTGGCCTCCATCTCGGCACCGAGAACTCCGTGCTGGATCAATCTCTGTATAGCATCGCTTTCATCATAAAAGTAATCCATTGAGGCGACTCCACCGATATGAACATTTGGCAAATGCTTGGATGCTTCATGAGCTGCAAGTAGTAATTTGAAATCAGCATGCGGAGCAAAATCTAAATTATTTGTAAACCTGCGGTTTATATTTGAATCAGTTGAAGCGGTCATGGCTAAAATGACATCTCCAATTTTAGTTTTGTCTAATAATCCACCACATGTACCAATCCTGATTGCACTTTGGACTCCATATTCATTGAAGAGTTCAGTAACATAGATTGAAAGGGATGGAAGACCCATTCCAGTACCTTGAACCGAAACTCGCTCACCTTTATATGTTCCGGTGTAGCCAAACATGTTTCGAACTGCGTTGTACTGTGTAATATCTTCCAAATAAGTATCTGCGATCCATTTAGCCCTCAGCGGATCTCCCGGCAGAAGTATTCGCTCGGCGATATCGCCTTTATTGGCCGAAATATGTGGTGTGCTCATAGAACCCACCCTAAGCCCAATTTCCACTCTAGATTGGGAGCGGGCTGAGCGTGGCAAAGTGAAACCTGCTCACGTTTTGCAGGGGATTGCGAATTTGGTAGAAACAATTTTTTAAGGGTATAACATGTGAAGTATGGGAATGAACATAAAGAATGAAGAGGCTCATCGGCTAGCCACGCAAGTAGCCTCGATTTATGACGAGACTCTTACTGAGGCCGTGACCGTGGCCTTGCGCGAGCGCCTGGCAAGAGCCACGGCCCAGGATCGCCTTGAATGTTTGCGAACTCTGGCACAAGAAATCTCGCTTCGAATGCCAAAAGGCATGGACAGAGAATCAGTCGATTCAATGCTCTACAACGAATTGGGCCTACCTCGATGAAAGTAATAGTCGATAGTTCAGCAATTTTATCAATTCTCTTAGCTGAATCCGGGAGCGATGAAATTCTAACGGCCATTATTAGCAATGACTGCTCGATGTCTGTTGGAAACTACTTAGAGAGCGCGATAGTTGTTGATTCTACGAAAGATCCAGTAGCAATTCGTAAATTTGATGCATTTATAAAAGCATCAGGAATCGAAATAATTCCAATAGATTTTAAACAGGTTGAAATTGCACGTGTGGCTTATAGAGACTATGGAAAAGGCACAGGTCATCCGGCCAGATTAAATTTTGGTGATGTCCTTGCCTATGCTCTTGCTTCAGCTACGAACCGAGAACTCATGTGCAAAGGTGACGACTTTAACAAGACGGATATTGCAATTTTTAACCTTGAAAATCCTTAAGCGGCAAATTTAAGTTATCTATGCGAAAGCAGCCGGTAATCCACAGGCTGACTCATTCACACCTGTGAATTGGCGCAAAGGGTTTAGCGTTCCCGGAATTCACATCATTTGATCTGAAAAACAGAAACGAGTTAGTAAATGCCTGAAAAATTAATGGCAATAATTCTCTCGCTGGGTCTCATATCTGGAATTGGAATTGCCGGCACAGGGAGTGCAAGTGCAGCACCAAAACCTAAGCCAGCTCCAAGTAACGTACAAAAAATAGTACTCGCACCTCCACCCTCAGCAGTGGCGCGTTTATCACCGCCTCTGAAGAGCATTCCGTTCTGTCGAATAATTACGACAATGATTCCGCTTGCGGCTGTAGTCATTTTGATCAAAATACCTACTAATGCCACATCAGTAGCTAATGCTGTGGCATCATCACTATCTAGGTGGCTCTGCCCATGAAATATTTGAACATTATCGCTGGAGTCATAGCTTTTACCTTTTCAACTTTGGCATGGACAAGCAAGGACGACTATATGATGTATGGAACTATTGGCGGTTTCGTGATGTCTTTCCTAATTTTATTGAAGGTGCAATATTTACGTAAGCATCCTGAACACAAGTCAGAGTAAAAACTTTATGACGAAGAAGGTTCGAATTTGGCTTTCCTTACTTGTAGCAAGCTTTTTTCTCTCTCTGTGGGCTGGGAGATAAACCATACTTAATGCTATTGAAAAGTATAGTTTAGATGCTAAACTATACTTTGACTCGGTTTAAAGGAGAACTTATGCGAGGCGAATTACTACGTCGCACCTGGACATACGACCCAACTCACTATGTCCCACCGCGATTTCGTCGTGCCTGCCGCTATGAAGTTTTCATTCCGGAGGGTCTCGCCGAATTTACCGAACCATTGACCAGTGATCTTGCCGGAGCAGTTTCCGACGCCGAGACTGCTATTCACCAATTAAATGGACGCTCAGTTCCAGCGCTAACTCCATTGGCGCGCTTACTTTTGCGCTCCGAATCGATTGCTTCTTCCAAGATTGAGGGGATGCAGGTTGATGCACTGGATTTGGCGCGCTCAGAGGCGAAAATTGGAAGAAATGGGAAAGTCAGCACAACGGCTCGTGAAATCATCGCCAACATCGATGCAATGGAGTTGGCGATCGACCATGCCACCAATACAGAAATCATCTCGGTAGAAAACATCATCGATATCCATCGAATGTTGATGGAGTCAGCGTCGAATCGAGATGTGGCCGGGGTGATTCGCACTGAACAGAACTGGATTGGGGGCAATGACTACAACCCTTGTGGTGCAGATTTTGTACCGCCACCGCCGGAGGAGGTACCGCGTCTCCTAGCCGACCTTTGCGTAGCAATAAATGAAGGTGTGTTACCACCAATTGTCCAAGCAGGTCTAATTCACGCGCAATTTGAGACGATTCATCCATTTCATGATGGCAATGGTCGAACAGGCCGAGCACTTATTCACGTAGTACTTCGTCGTCGCGGAATGACACCGCATTACGTTCCACCGATCAGCATTGTGCTCGCTTCCAACAAAGCAAGTTATATAAACGGACTCACAAAATTCAGAGAGGGCGACACCGCGGATTGGCTGACGACATTTATAGCAGCTGCGGCACAGTCGGCGAACTTGGCAGGCATATATATTGGCGAGGTTGAAATGTTGCAGAGAGAGTGGAAAGCAGCATTACTGTCATCGGCAAATCCTCGCGCTGATGCTGTTGCTTGGAAAATCATTGAGGTTTTGCCTGGCTACCCAATTATCTCTGTACCAATTGCTGTTGCTGCTTCTGGCCGTACCAAGGCTGTAGTCGGTGAAGCCATGGTGCAACTTGAGCAGGCAGGTGTTCTTATCCGCGCGTCGCAAGGTGCTGGTAGTAGAACCTGGGAAGCGGTTGGGCTACTAAACCTTCTAGGTAATTTTGAATCCGGAGTGGAACCACGCGAATACGGCTGATCAGAATTGCCCAACTAAGAGCATTTGCTTTAAGGCCTGGGATTCATATCTCAAATTGCGTTTCCATGAAAATACTTCGAATCCAAAAGTCCAAATGAACTACCAAAGCTACGCGAGGACAATCATCAATCCACAGGCTGTCTCATTCACATATTTGACATCCTGCAAAAGAGTTAACGTTCCCGGAATTCATATCATTTGATCTGAAAAACAGAAACGAGTTAGTCAATGCCTGAAAAATTAATGGCAATAATTCTCTCGCTCTTGGGGCTGTTAGTGGGGCATTGACTGGTGGAGTGGGAGCCACGATTTATGGGTTTACCGCAGAGACTGCGTTGACTACAACCGCACTGTTCGTTGCAAGTGTGATTGTTGCACATTTGAGCATGCGCGGAAAACGTTAAATATTACTTGATCAATGTAAATCGCATTGATATGGCATCGCAAACTTCTCTTGGACAAGCTAAAGATATATTCGAAACCGTAGACCATCCGTGCCACCGTGCGCTGCAGGTTTAACAAATTTCTCGTGGAGAATTCCGCCATTATTCTTAATCACTTTTTGAGAAATTGAGTTGTCAACATCAGTTGTAAGTTCCACAAAAGGCATACCCAACTTAATTGCCTCAGGAAGTATCTGCCTGAGCGCCTCTGATGCATAACCCTTATTTCGCTTCCATGAAAATACCTCATAGCCGATATGCCCCAAACAATGAGGTGGCAAATCCGTCGTACCAACTTTCCAACGAAAGTTAATTTCTCCGCTCACTTGCCCATCCCACATCCATCGGGTAATTCCAGGTAAACGGGGAACGAGGGAGCCATCAGGAAGTTTCACATCAGGGCCTAGAGCATTTGGATCTTCTTGCTCGGCCAAGAAGGAAAGGGGATCGGCTTCTATCTCTAATAGTTCACGTTCTGCGCGATCAAGATATGCGGCGGTACCGGAAGAAATCGATTGAATTAGAGCATTTTTATAACTCTCTAAATATCGCTCTTCGGGGCGAACAATCTCCATGAGGCAATCCCATCATAAACAGGATTTCTCCGGTGAATAATATTGGTCGCTACCTCCATTAGGCATATACAAGTTGGATTAGTGAGAGTTGCCACTGGAATAAGAGAGCGCACACTCTTGACAGGATTTTTCTAGCGACGTAGCATAAAAATGTGCGACGGATTCTGTCGACATTGGTTTTCGCTTTGACTGTAACGGTCACCGGCGGAGTTTTAAGTGCACTCCCATTGAATCCTGCCATTGCCTATCAATCCATTGCAATGGACATACCGCCAGAATTGCCACAAGTTTCTCAGGGTAAGGTTTTTTCGTATTCATTCTCCAACCGTGTCACGGGCGGCACTGGGCCTCCATATATCTGGAAAATTGCCGGCAGTTTGCCATTGGGCATTCAATTGAATTCATCCACTGGAAAATTCAGTGGAGTTGTTTCAAAATCCGCGAAAATTAAAACTTACGCATTGAAAATCTGCGCAACGGGAGCAAAGCGCCCAGTAACCGGTACTGCACCAGGAAATACTGCTTGCGCATCAACAAAGCTCCAGGTTATTAAAGCTCAACCAACACTGAAGCCGACTCCTTCACCAACAAGCACTTTGAGCGTGGTCACGAGCGAATTACCAGCGGCAATTTCCGGGCAGGAATATCGAGCAACCATAGTCGCTGTCGGTGGAAAGGGAGCACGCTTCTGTAACCTTCGAACTGGTTCATCCCTTCCTACTGGTTATGCGATAGTTCCAGATACATGCATTATTAGCGGTCGCGGCGCCATATTGAGTTCAGGTACGACGCGCACCATCTCTGCTCCATTTACCATAACTGTTACAGATTCTGCTGTGCCACCTGCATCGGTAAATGTCACACTCACAATTACTACCTATGTGCCAGAACCTGTCATCACGATGATTCCAGCAGTTTGCGTCGCTTTAACACCGTGTAATGTTCCAGTAGCCACTGCTACCGGAGGTACTCCTCCCTATTATTATGTCTCGAACCAAATTGCTGGCGGCCTTCCACCGCTGGGCATGATTGTTGATCTCAATGGCAGGTTGACGGGAACTCCGCGACAACAAGGGATATTTACTTTTGGAGTGTGCGCAGTTGACACTGTTGCACAGCAGTCGTGTCAAACGACCACGGTAACTGTGACTGCACCACCGACTTTTAGAATCACGATCAACAAGAACGGTGATGGCCAAGGAACAGTCAGTGCAGATTCTGGGAACATCAATTGCGGAGCTACGTGTCAAGGTGACTATGTTGTTGGAACGCGTGTGACATTAACTGCCAATCCTTCAGTCGGTTCAGTTTTCACAGCTTGGTCAGGTGCCTGCGCCGGAGTCGGTGCGTGCACATTAACTCTTAATGCAGACTCTGTCGTCACTTCTACTTTCACGACCTCTGCAACTGGAACCTATAGTGGAAATATTAGTTGGCCCAATATTCAACCAGCTGGAACCAGCGGCAGCTGTGGAGCTCAAACCATCTACCGTTCCATCACTTTGCAAGAGAGCGCCGGAGGCAAAATCACAGGTACGACAAATTCCAGCGCTACCTTTTCAGGGACCAGGGTCGGAAGTGCAATAACCGTGACTTATCAAACATCGAGTTGGGGAATGCGAGGACCATATGTATGGCAATGGGATGGCACGACATTGACAGGAATACTTCCCGCTATTTGTTATAACACTTCTACTTACGCAATATTGGCGGAATCCTCCTACTCCTTCACCTTAAAAAAGAGTTAACCGATACTTGAGGCCCCGCGAATAATTTGATGACTGTCTCCACCAGTAGGCATAAACAGCTTTGGGGACACTTCTCTGACAGCCCAAGCAAAAGCAAAAGGTAAAGTCCGCATGCACGGCAAGTAATACATCATGCATGATGGTACTGTCGTAGAGTTTAGGTTTAACGTCTAGATCCATGGCGTTCCCGCCACAAGATATTTCGAAGCCTGTTGGACGTAACTTTCACTGCCGCTTACAAGAAATGACTTTTCTTGCGCGACAAAGATTCTGTATCAGGCCTTACTCAGGCCTTATGGCTTAGGTGGCTTAGGTGGCTTAGGCGGTTTAGGTGGCTTAGGCGGAGTAACCGATCCAGTTGGCTTGGGCGGTTTAGGTGGCTTGGGCGGAGTAACCGATCCAGTTGGCTTGGGCGGTTTAGGTGGCTTAGGCGGAGTAACCGATCCAGTTGGCTTAGGCGGTTTAGGTGGCTTAGGCGGAGTAACCGATCCAGTTGGTTTAGGTGGCTCAGTTGGCTTGGGCGGAGTAACCGATCCAGTTGGCTTAGGTGGTTTAGGTGGTTTAGGTGGTTTAGGTGGTTTAGGTGGAGTAACCGATCCAGTTGGTTTAGGTGGCTCAGTTGGCTTGGGCGGAGTAACCGATCCAGTTGGCTTAGGCGGCTCAGTAGGCTTGGGCGGAGTAACCGATCCAGTTGGCTTAGGTGGCTCAGTTGGTTTGGGCGGAGTAACTGATCCAGTTGGCTTAGGTGGCTTAGGTGGCTCAGTTGGTTTGGGCGGCTTGGGCGGTTCTCCTCCACCTCCACCTCCACCTCCACCCCCACCAGCTTTGGCGAATGAACTAAGCGCTGAAGCAGAAGTCGCGAAACTTGCCGTAGCTGTAACGGTGAAAGCGAGGAGCAGAATGCATACACGCTTGGCTGTCAGCAAGTGAAAATGTTCTTGGACTGGGATTTTGCTTTTCATAATCCCTCCTAGGAAATACGAATTTGCAATTGGTCGAAAATGATTTCTCACTCGATGGACCGACAAGCAAGGCAGACCTAGTGATAGATCGAGCATTCATCGTAAACCTGACTTCCAGTAGAAGGGGTCCTAGAGAAAAACAATTAGTGTTAGCACTTAGGCTCTTGAGGAAAAATATGCGTGCACGAGCGACATATCCGCAGGTTTACTCGGGCACTGTTCGAGTGCGCCCATCTACCCTAGGCCAGTGCGTTTCGTAAATTGGCCACCCTCGTACGAAAGAATGCTGTTGCCGACAAGGTGAGTCGACTCTCAATGTGCTTGCGGAGGGGTTCTTCAACGATGCGGTGTTTTTCTTAGAGACATATCTTGTGGCACCTAGTTAGACCTATTTTGCAAATCTCCAGAGCAAGTCGGCTACGCAATTTCAATAGGGTGACACATAGGCAGTGTTGTTAAATTATGTTGCTTACTCGAATCAAAGACTTCCCAAAGGTGGGAGCGTAGTGCTTCACGTCAAGATGCTCGCGAAATCACTGTGCGTGCCTCACCTATTTTTGCTAGCGGAAGATCAAAGGTAAGTGCCTTGGGCTCAATCAGTTGTTGCAACATCTGACTTTCAGAAGAAATTGCAATGGCGTCGGACATGTTCTTTGATGAATCTTCTGTGACATAGTTTCAAATTTCCCTTGACAGGTTTTGTTAAGCATGATAAACCTATACAAAATCCAGTAATCAACTGCCGAAGTGCGGGGGATAGATATGGAAAAAGTCGCAAGAGTTGCTCTCTTTTTATCTGCTTGGCTAATACTGCCGATCTGGTCAATTCCGAGTGCGCAGGCATCAGAGCCATGGCTGGCAATGAGTTGGAATGTCGGTGGCGTCTATCGAGATGTGGCCTTCACAGTATCGAACTCAGGATCTGGGATCAAAGTAGTTGCAGGTGAGAAACTTCCGTGGGCAAAGGCTTATGGGTGTGAAATTCCATCAGGGACGATTGTTTACGACTTCACTCTGGTTGGAAAAGATTCTGCAGGAAATAAGTTATACAACGGCTCCGCACTCATGTGGGAATCAAGTGGCGGTGTCTGCACGACAAAAGGACTCGGTGGTCAGTGGTCAGCGGTGTTAAAGCCAGGCCAGAATGGATTCTCAACGCCGAAACTCGAGTTTGGTCCCGACAATGTGATTGGAATTTATTTGGGCAAATTCAGCACAGGTGACACATTGCCTACTGCAGCCGACAATGTTCTCTACCGCAAAGGTGGCACCACGCCTGTAGTTACTCCGACCCTGACTGCTACTCCGACTCCGACTGCCACAAACGTTGGAGCAGTCGATGATGAGGTGCCAAGCGTAGAGGCCCTTACTTCAACTGGTAAGCGCGGAGCCATAGCTAACCTTCAATATACATCCAGTGATGACAGTGGCGAAGCTTATGAGCAAATCACAATCTTGAAAGGCAAGAAAGTCGTCGGCCGCATTACCACCGTGCTAGGGGAGCGCGATCCAGATTTTACTTACATTCAAAAATGGCCGGTTAAGAAAACAATTTATGGAAAGTTTCAATTCTGCCTTATCGCAATCGATGATGCCGGCAATAAAAGCGATAAAAGTTGCGCTGTATTAACAGTTAAGAAATAGCCGTGTTAACGGTTAAGAAATAGAAGTCAGAATCAGTGGGATTCAATTCAGCGCGTTACTTAGCATTGCTATCGAAGTTGAGAATTCGCCAAATGTCGTTCTCTTTCATCAGATTGACAATCACTTTGTAGGTCTTCCCATCGGTACCCTCAATCTCGTAAGTAATTTGCGAAGTAGCCGCTGAGCCAGTTTCACCATTGATTGTTTTGCCCGTAACTTTTTCGGTGGAGGCGAGGATTGGGCCAATTTGATTCACAACCGACTGCATTTGGTCAAGTGAAATTGTTGTCTTGGCTTCACTCGAAAATAATTCATATGCTAAACCAGCATCACCTGCCTGAACACTGTTAAGGAAGAGATCACTTACAGCCAAAGGAGCCTTAGTTGCAGAATTCACAAAAAATGTGGAAACCACAACCAAGCCTGCTATCGCAAGTACGACTATTCCTATGATCTTCTTTGCACTTCGCTTCCTTTTCTTCTTACCACCTCCATTATCACTCACGGATTGGATGGGTTCTTCACTGTTTTCGGTCACAAACGATCCCCCTTAGTTGTTAAGTTTTAGAAGTTTAGAAAGCATGAATTGTGACAAGAAATATGAACAACTCTTTCTAGATGTGAACTCCATTGGTCGATGTATCGATTGGTTTTGCATGCGCTCACATATTTAAGGTTGCTTTTTCTTACCCCAAATCACTTCTTCATCCTTGCCGCTATCTTCCTCGCCACCGATAGTAATTGAACTCGAATTTTCAATTTCGACGACGCTTTCACCTCCCTTGGTACGAACGATTTTTACGAAGTCTTCTAATTTCGGTTTTTCCGTACTAGCTGAGACTGAAAATATTTTCTTAAGTGAATCAATGATGGACATGGCCTCGGTTCTCCTCTCAGTACTTAATTTTGGATTATCAATCCCCTGGGCTTCTTAACTCGAAGTATTTACAAAAAAATATAATTCAAAATTTTTAATGATTATAAGCGATAAGTTGGAACCATTTTAAGAGCGGTAGCACTCTTCCGGTCCAGTTAAGGATCGATTAGAAAAGTATCGGCCGCAGAAATAAAATCACCCGTCGCGAAGTAGAGTCAGCAGCAATGGGGTGCCTTAAGAGACTTGGACAGGCTGGCACGCTAACGAGTCATTAGAAACTGAGGCAGGCCTCCGGGCATCAGACCTGGCCTCGATCATAGAGTTGTATAAGCTCCGAATCCTGCAAGAGTGGCTAGCGCAGCTCAATTTTGAAGAAATTTCACGGCGCGTCTTTGCAACCTCTTTGCCCAAAGTAGGAGTAAAAGGGCCGTTTTGACTCTTTGAGCGTGGCTGGGTTACCCTTCTCGTCTGCTCTTTCATAGGGCTTTGTTGCTTGTGCGTGTAAAAAGTTGAAAAACTATTTGCATCAACCATGCAAATCGGGTGCAACACACCCGACCGCGTGGGTCGGCGATTGAGCGTGAATAAAGATCAGTAACGAAGATACGAATGGAGATGAAGTGCCAACAATTCAACAGCTAGTTCGTCGTGGTCGTGAAGAAAAGACTACGAAGACAAGCACACCTGCACTTAAGGGTTCACCACAACGACGCGGAGTTTGCACACGCGTTTACACGACGACCCCTAAGAAACCAAACTCTGCGCTACGCAAAGTTGCACGTGTTCGACTTACCAGTGGCATGGAAATCACTGCATACATTCCTGGTGAAGGTCACAACTTGCAAGAGCACTCCATTGTTCTAGTTCGTGGTGGTCGTGTTAAAGATCTACCAGGTGTTCGTTACAAGATCATTCGCGGATCATTAGATACACAGGGTGTAAAGAACCGTAAGCAGTCACGTTCTCGCTACGGAACAAAGAGAGAGAAGAAGGCTTCCTAATGCCACGTAAAGGTCCCGTAGTAAAAGCTGCCGTTGTTGCTGATCCTGTTTACAACTCACCAGTTGTAACTGCACTCATTAACCGCGTTCTACTTCATGGCAAGCGTTCAACTGCCGAAGCAATTGTTTATAACGCACTTGAGGGTTGCCGTGCAAAGAATCAAGTTGATCCAGTAATCACTTTGAAGCGCGCACTAGATAACATCAAGCCGACAGTTGAAGTTCGCTCACGACGCGTTGGTGGCGCTACATACCAAGTACCTGTTGAAGTTAAAGCAGGACGTTCAACAACTTTGGCACTTCGCTGGTTAATTGATTACTCACGATCACGACGTGAAAAGTCAATGTCAGAGCGTCTAATGAATGAACTTATCGATGCAAGCAATGGCCTTGGCGCTGCTGTAAAGCGTCGCGAAGATACTCACAAAATGGCTGAAGCAAACAAAGCTTTTGCCCATTACCGCTGGTAACCCGCTTACAAAGATATTAAACCCAAGTTTAAACAAACGAGAAGAAGAGGCAATACGTGTCAGCAGTAGAGAAGATCGATCTAGCTACGGTTCGCAACATTGGAATCATGGCTCACATCGACGCGGGCAAAACCACGACTACTGAGCGCATCCTTTTTTACACTGGTATTAACTACAAAATCGGTGAGGTGCACGAAGGTGCAGCAACGATGGACTGGATGGAGCAGGAGCAAGAGCGCGGTATCACTATTACCTCTGCTGCAACTACCTGTATGTGGGATGACCACCTCATTAACATTATCGATACACCTGGCCACGTTGACTTCACTGTTGAAGTAGAGCGCTCATTGCGTGTGCTCGATGGCGCAGTTGCAGTATTCGATGGTGTTGCAGGCGTAGAACCTCAATCTGAAACTGTTTGGCGTCAAGCCGATCGCTACTCAGTTCCACGTATCTGTTTTGTAAATAAGCTAGACCGCACAGGTGCATCTTTTGATAAGTGCGTAGATATGATTAAAGACCGCCTTAATGCTGTAGCCCTTGTTCTTCAGATTCCAATCGGCATCGAAGGAGATTTCCTCGGAGTTGTTGATCTCATTGCAATGAAGGCACTTACCTGGCGTGGAGAGACACAAAAGGGCGAGGATTACGCAATCGAAGAGATTCCTGCTGACTTACTTGAAAAAGCAAAGCAAGCTCGTCACGACATGATTGAAACACTTTCTGAGAATGACGATATGTGCATGGAGAAATTCCTAGAGGGAGTTGAATTAACTGAAGTTGAAATCATCGCTGGTATTCGCCGCGCAACACTTGCAGCAAAACTAACTCCAGTAGTAACTGGTTCAGCCTTTAAAAACAAAGGTGTTCAACCAATGCTAGATGCCGTAGTTCGCTACTTGCCAAGCCCACTTGATGTTGAATCTATCGTGGGTACAGACATGTACAACACTGAAATTGAAGTTGTTCGTCACCCAGATAATAAAGAGCCCTTCTCGGCCCTTGCTTTTAAAATCATGACCGATCCACACCTTGGAAAGCTAACTTTTATCCGCGTGTACTCAGGTGTGCTAGAGACCGGTTCAACAATTCTTAACTCAACTAAAGATCGTAAAGAGCGCATTGGAAAGATTTACCAGATGCACGCTAACAAGCGCGAAGAGCGTGACAATGTTGGAGCAGGAATGATTGTTGCCGTTATGGGTCTTAAGGACACAACGACTGGTGAAACTCTCTGTGATCCTGCAAAGCCTGTAATCCTTGAATCAATGGACTTTCCAGCACCAGTTATCTCGGTAGCAATCGAGCCAAAGACAAAGGGCGACCAAGAAAAACTAGGAATTGCTATTCAGCGTTTATCTGAAGAAGATCCAACTTTTCATGTAAAAACCGATGAAGAGACTGGACAGACAATTATCGCTGGTATGGGCGAACTTCACTTGGAAATTTTAGTTGAGCGAATGCGCCGTGAATTTAAAGTAGATGCAAATGTTGGAAAGCCTCAGGTTGCATACCGCGAAACTCTTCGCAAGCCTGTTGCTCGTCACGACTACACACACAAGAAGCAGACCGGTGGCTCTGGACAGTTCGCAAAGATCCAGATTGCAATCGAGCCACTTCCAACTGGTGTTGTTGAGGGCGGATATGAATTTGTAAATAAAGTCACTGGTGGCCGCGTTCCTCGCGAGTACATCCCATCAGTAGATGCAGGCTGTCGAGAGGGAATGACATCAGGACCTCTTGCTGGCTACCCACTTACAGATGTACGAGTAACTCTTCTTGATGGTGCGTATCACGATGTTGACTCATCGGAGCTCGCTTTCAAGATTGCTGGACTTGCGGCGTTTAAGGAAGCGGCAAAACTTGCCGATCCTGCGATTCTCGAGCCAGTGATGCGCGTCGAAGTTGTCACCCCTGAAGATTTCATGGGTGACGTCATCGGTGACATCAACAGTCGTCGTGGCCAAATCCAGGCCATGGATGAGCGGTCAGGTGCCCGCGTTGTTAGGGCGCTAGTTCCATTGTCAGAGATGTTCGGCTATGTCGGAGATCTTCGCTCTAGAACTCAAGGTCGCGCGAGCTATTCAATGGAGTTCGATTCGTATGCCGAAGTACCGGGCAACGTAGCGAAGGAAATCATTGCAAAAGTTCGTGGCGAATAACTCCCTAAAACTAAAAAGCACAATCCCTAATAACTAAGCACTAGCAAACGAAAGAGGAACCAAAATGGCAAAGGCAAAGTTCGAGCGGACAAAACCGCACGTAAACATTGGCACCATCGGACATATCGATCACGGTAAGACAACTCTTACTGCTGCGATCTCCAAGGTGCTGCACGACAAATTTCCAACTCTTAATGCAGCGACAGCGTTCGCTGATATTGATAAGGCGCCAGAAGAGCGTCAACGTGGTATCACAATCTCTATCGCTCACGTCGAGTATCAGACAGAGAAGCGTCACTACGCACACGTTGACTGCCCAGGTCACGCCGACTACATCAAGAACATGATCACTGGAGCAGCACAGATGGATGGAGCAATCCTCGTCGTTGCAGCTACAGATGGTCCGATGCCACAGACTAAGGAGCACGTACTACTTGCTCGTCAGGTAGGCGTTCCATCAATCGTTGTTGCACTTAATAAGTCAGACATGGTTGATGACGAAGAGATTCTTGAACTCGTTGAGATGGAAGTTCGCGAACTTCTCACTAAGTACGAGTTCCCAGGCGATGACACACCAATCGTCCGCGTCTCAGCACTTAAGGCACTCGAAGGAGATGCCGCTTGGTCAGAGAAGATTATGGAACTCATGGATGCAGTAGATGCATTTATTCCTCAGCCAGCTCGCGAAATTGATAAGCCATTCCTTATGCCAGTTGAAGATGTTTTCACAATCACAGGTCGTGGAACCGTAATTACTGGTCGTATCGAGCGCGGCGTCGTAAAGATTAACGAAGAAGTTGAAATCGTTGGAATCCGTACAGATGCTCAAAAGACAACAGTTACAGGTGTTGAAATGTTCCGTAAGTTGCTCGACGAAGGTCAAGCTGGCGAGAACGTTGGACTCCTTCTCCGTGGTCTAAAGCGCGAAGATGTTGAGCGTGGTCAGGTTGTCTGCAAGCCAGGGTCAATCACACCTCACACAGAGTTCGATGCATCTGCTTACATCCTTTCAAAGGATGAAGGTGGTCGTCACACTCCATTCTTTAACAACTACCGTCCACAGTTCTACTTCCGTACAACTGACGTAACTGGTGTTGTAACACTTCCTGCAGGAACCGAAATGGTTATGCCTGGCGATAACACTGAGATGTCAGTAACGCTCATCCAGCCAATTGCTATGGAAGAAGGTCTGCGCTTTGCTATCCGCGAAGGCGGACGCACAGTAGGAGCAGGTCGCGTAACAAAGATTAAGAAGTAATTGTTGAAGCCCGGCGGCATCAAAACCGCCGGGCGTTAACAAAAGTTTGACAAGAAAATTAATGCAGAATTGACGAAGATTTACTAAAAACGAAGGAGAACGACATGGCGGGACAAAAGATCCGCATTCGACTCAAGGCCTACGACCATGAGGTGATTGACTCATCAGCGAAGAAAATCGTTGAAACAGTTGAGCGCACTGGTGCAACGGTCGCGGGTCCAGTGCCGCTACCAACAGAGAAGAACACATACTGTGTTATTCGCTCTCCTCACAAATATAAGGACAGCCGCGAACACTTCGAGATGCGCACGCACAAGCGCCTTATCGACATCATCGACCCAACACCTAAAACTGTTGACTCATTGATGCGACTAGATCTGCCAGCTGGCGTCGACATCGAGATCAAGCTCTAGGGAAAGGACGAGAAACATGACATATACAACTCAAGCTGCCGGCTCGTCCATCAAAGGCGTTCTCGGTAAGAAGATAGGAATGACACAGGTTTTTGATGCTAACAACAAAATGGTTCCAGTAACCGTTGTTGAAGCCGGTCCATGCGTCGTTACGCAGATTCGTACCCCTGAAGTTGATGGTTACTCAGCTGTTCAAATCGCATTTGGCGCAATCGACCCAAAGAAGATTACGAAGCCACTCACTGGCCACTTTGCTAAAGCGGGCGTGACTCCACGTCGCTCAATTGCAGAGTTACGTACTCTTGATACATCGTCGTACACGGTTGGACAAGAGATTGGTGCCACGGTTTTCACTGCCGGAGAACTCATCGATGCAACTGGTACAAGCACTGGAAAGGGAACTGCCGGCGTTATGAAGCGCCACGGTTTCCATGGTCTTGGCTCATCTCACGGTGTTGATCGTAAACACCGTATGCCAGGTTCAATTGGTGCATGTTCAACACCAGGTCGCGTTTTCAAAGGAATGCGCATGGCTGGTGTTATGGGTGGAGTAAAGGTCACAACACAAAACCTAGTTGTGCACTCAGTTGATGCCGAGCGCAACTTGCTACTTATTAAAGGATCAGTTCCAGGTCCAGATGGACAACTTGTTTTTATTCGCTCTGCTGCAAAGCATGCGATCTTTGAAACAGCAAAGGCAGGTGCATAACTCATGGCGCTGACTATTGAAGTTAAGAACGCTGAAGGCGTGAAGGTTGGATCAGTTGATCTACCGACTGAAATCTTCGACGCTCAGACAAACGTTCCATTAATTCACCAAGTTGTTACAGCGCAACTTGCCGCCGCTCGCCAAGGTACTCAGAAATCTAAGAACCGTGGAGAAGTAAGTGGTGGAGGAAAGAAGCCTTTCAAGCAGAAGGGAACAGGTCGTGCCCGTCAGGGTTCTTCACGTTCACCTAACCAGAAAGGCGGCGGTACAGCCCATGCTGTTCGACCTCGTACATATTTCCAGCGCACACCAAAGAAGATGATTGCCGCAGCACTGTGTGGAGTTCTCTCTGATCGTCAGCGCAATGATCGTATTCATGTTTTAGATTCAGTTTCAACTGCACCTTCTACGAAGGCGGCAATTGCAGCGGTTCGTCAGTTCAGCACACGTAAGAATCTTTTAGTAGTTGTATCTCGCTCTGAAGATCTAGCGTGGCGCTCACTTCGTAACGCTGATGATCTACATCTTCTTGTTCCAGATCAGTTGAATGCCTACGACATTCTCAAAAGTGATGACGTTGTCTTCTCTGAAAGTGCAATCAAGGATTTTCTAGCCGGACCACGCAAAGTGGTTAAGGCTGTAGCACGCGAAAGCGAGGTCAGCGCATGAAAGATTACCGCGATGTTCTAGTAGCACCAGTTGTCTCTGAAAAGAGCTACTCACTTCTTGATGAGAACAAGTACACATTTATCGTTGCACCAGATGCTAATAAGACTGAGATCAAAATCGCAGTTGAAAAGGTCTTTGGCGTAAAGGTAGTCAGCGTTAACACTATGAACCGTCAGGGTAAGAATAAGAAAACTCGTTTCGGTGATGGAAAACGTAAAGACACAAAGCGCGCAATTGTGCAGGTAGCAGCTGGCGACCGTATCGACATCTTCGGAGGACCAGTTTCCTAGCCGGAACTGGACTTCTAAGAGAAAAGGATCATCATGGCACTTCGTAAATTAAAGCCAACGACCCCGGGTCAACGCGGCGCAAGCGTTCCAGATTTTGCTGAACTCACACGTTCAACACCTGAGAAGTCACTTGTTCGTCCAATCCACTCAAAGGGTGGCCGCAACAATGCAGGACGTATCACTATTCGCCACCAAGGTGGAGGTCACAAGCGTGCCTACCGCCTCATCGATTTTATTCGCAATGATAAAGATGGTGTGCCAGCAAAGGTCGCTCACATTGAGTACGACCCAAATCGCACCGCACGTATTGCACTTCTGCACTATGCAGATGGCGAAAAGCGTTACATCATCGCACCAAATAAATTAGAGCAGGGTGCAACCGTTGAAAACGGCCCAAAGGCAGATATTAAGCCTGGCAATAACCTGCCACTTCGCAATATTCCAGTAGGTACCGTCGTTCATGCAATTGAACTTCGTCCAGGCGGAGGAGCAAAGATTGCTCGCTCAGCTGGAGCCTCAGTTCAGCTGGTTGCAAAAGAGGGTGCACTCGCGCAACTTCGTATGCCATCTGGTGAAATTCGCAACGTCGATGTTAGGTGCCGTGCAACTGTTGGAGAAGTTGGAAATGCTGAGCAGTCCAATATCAACTACGGAAAAGCCGGTCGCATGCGTTGGAAGGGCAAGCGCCCATCTGTTCGCGGAGTTGTTATGAACCCAGTAGATCACCCACACGGTGGTGGAGAAGGTAAGACTTCCGGAGGCCGTCACCCAGTGACACCTTGGGGTCAGCCTGAAGGCCGCACTCGTAAGAAGAAAGCATCAGATTCATTGATTGTCCGTCGTCGCAAAACGAATAAGAAGCGGTAGGTAGGAGCCCTCATGCCAAGAAGTCTCAAGAAGGGTCCATTCGTTGATGGACATCTACTCAAGAAGGTAGATGCTCAAAACGATGCCAATACCAAGAACGTGATTAAGACCTGGTCACGTCGCTCAATGATCATTCCTTCAATGATCGGACACACCATCGCAGTACATGATGGCCGCAAGCACATCCCAGTTTTCATTACCGACGCGATGGTTGGACACAAGCTTGGTGAGTTCTCACCAACACGTACCTTCCGTGGTCACGTCAAGGGCGAAGATCGGAGAGCAACACGTGCCTAATACAACGCCGGAACTAGAGAGTACTCAGGCTCCATTAATTGCTCGCGCAGTTTTGCGCGACATTCGCCACACACCACAAAAGGCTCGACGTATCGTCGATCTCATTCGTGGACAACGTGCCGATCAAGCACTTTCGATTTTAAAGTTTGCTCCACAAGCTGCAGGTAGCGATGTGTACACACTTCTTAACAGTGCCGTTGCAAATGCAAAGGCGAAAAACCCAGCGATCCGTGATGCTTCAGAGCTATGGGTAGTTGAAGCTCTCGTTGACGAGGGCCGAACAATGAAACGCTTTCGTCCACGTGCTCAAGGTCGCGGATTCCGTATCTTGAAGCGTTCATCACACATCTCAGTTGCAGTAAGCGACATGAAAATCGCTTCTAAAACTCTGAACAAGAAGGGAGCGACCAAGTAATGGGTCAAAAAGTAAACCCACACGGCTTCCGTCTCGGCATTACAACTGAATTTAAGTCACGTTGGTATGCAGACAAGTTGTACAAGGATTACGTCAAGGAAGATGTCGAAATCCGTCGCATGATGCAGAAGGGTATGGAGCGCGCTGGCGTATCTCGAATTGAAATCGAGCGCACACGCGATCGTGTCCGTATCGATCTACATACTGCTCGTCCAGGAATTGTTATTGGTCGTCGTGGCCAAGAGGCAGATATCTTGCGCCAGCGTCTTGAGAAGTTAACTGGCAAGCAAGTTCAGTTAAACATTCTTGAAGTGAAGAACCCAGAGATTGATGCACAACTTGTTGCACAGGGAATTGCCGAGCAGTTAGCTGCCCGTGTTTCATTCCGTCGCGCAATGAAGAAGTCAATGCAATCTGCGATGAAGGCAGGCGCACAGGGCATTCGTGTTCAGTGTGGTGGTCGTCTTGGTGGGGCCGAAATGTCTCGCTCAGAGTTCTACCGCGAAGGTCGCGTCCCACTGCACACACTTCGTGCCGATATCGATTACGGCTTCTACGAAGCGGCTACTACTTTCGGTCGCTTAGGTGTAAAGGTCTGGATCTATAAGGGTGAGATTATTGGTTCACGTGCAGAGCGTGCAGCAACAGCGTTAGCTGAAGCTCGCGCACCAAAGCCAGAGCGACGCGGACCACGTCCTCCACGTCCAGCGCGTGGTGAGGTAACTATTACCAAGCCAGCGGCTGTAGTCGAAGGAGCTAACTAATATGTTAATTCCACGTCGCGTTAAGCACCGCAAGCAGCACCACCCTTCACGTAGTGGTGCAACAAAGGGCGGAAGCGCAGTTGCTTTCGGTGATTTTGGTATTCAAGCTTTAGAGCCTGCATACGTAACTAACCGTCAGATTGAAGCCGCTCGTATCGCAATGACTCGTTACATCAAACGTGGTGGAAAGGTTTGGATCAATATTTATCCAGATCGTCCAATCACTAAGAAGCCAGCTGAAACTCGCATGGGTTCAGGTAAGGGTTCACCGGAGTGGTGGATTGCAAACGTAAAGCCCGGTCGCGTGATGTTTGAAATCTCAGGCGTAACTGAAGCTGTCGCTAATGAAGCGATGCGTCTTGCAATACATAAACTTCCAATGAAATGTCGTGTTGTGAAGCGTGAGGAGGCATAAGTGGCTACTACAACTACAACTGAAGAGTTGCGCCAATTATCGGCCGAGGAGTTAACTGACAAAGTGCGCGAAATGAAGGAAGAGTTATTTAATCTTCGTTTTCAAGCTGCAACCGGTCAACTTGAAAGCCATGGCCGTTTAGGTGCGGTACGTAAAGAGATTGCACGCGTCTACACAATTATGCGCGAGCGCGAACTAGGAATCGGGGGAGCTGCCTAATGGAAACAGCTAATGAAGATCGCGGATTCCGCAAGGTTCGTGAAGGCGTAGTCGTGAGTGACAAGATGGATAAAACCATCACTGTCGAGGTATCAAATCGTGTAAAGCACGGTATGTACTCAAAGGTTCTCTCACGCTCACATAAGTTAAAGGCACATGACGAGGCAAATACTGCCGGCATGGGCGATCGTGTACTCATCATGGAAACTCGACCACTCTCAGCGACAAAGCGCTGGCGTTTAGTTGAGATTCTCGAGAAGGCCAAGTAAGGGCTGGTGGATAAGAAATGATTCAACAAGAGTCGCGCCTACGCGTTGCGGATAACACTGGAGCTAAAGAGCTTCTCTGTATCCGTGTGCTCGGTGGATCCAAGCGCCGTTATGCCGGTATCGGAGACATCATCGTATGTTCCGTCAAGGATGCAATCCCTGGTGGACAAGTAAAGAAGGGTGAGGTCGTTAAGGCCGTCATCGTTCGCACAGTCAAAGAGCGTCGTCGTCCAGATGGCTCTTACATTAAATTTGATGAGAATGCCGCTGTGATCTTGAAAGCCGATGGCGAACCACGTGGAACCCGTATCTTCGGACCAGTTGCACGCGAACTTCGCGATAAAAAGTTTATGAAGATCATCTCGCTAGCTCCGGAGGTGCTATAAAAAATGGCAAAGATTAAGAAGAATGACACTGTTTTGGTTATCGCCGGAAAAGATAAAGGCATTACTGGAAAAGTTCTTTCCGTGGATGGGGAGCGAATCCTCATCGAAGGTGTGAATCGCCAAAAGCGCCACACTAAAGAGTCAACTGGAGATCGCGGCGTTAAAGTCGGCGGAATCGTCACGATGGAGGCTGCAATTCACATTTCAAATGTCATGGTCGCAGATTCTGATGGCAAGGCATCACGCATTGGCTCTCGTAAAGATGACGAGGGCAAGAATGTTCGAATCTCACGTCGCACCGGAAAGGACATCTAATGTCTACAGATTTAGATGTACGTCTTAAGAGCAAATACAAGAGCGCAATCGCTCCTGCACTAAAAACTCAATTCGGTTACAAGAACGTGATGCAGATTCCAAATCTGACCAAGATTGTGGTCAACATGGGCGTTGGCGATGCAGCTCGTGATTCAAAACTTATTGAAGGTGCAATCCGCGACTTAGCAACTATCACTGGACAAAAGCCACAAGTTACTAAGTCTCGCAAATCAATTGCACAGTTCAAACTTCGTGAGGGTCAGCCAATTGGCGCACACGTAACAATTCGTGGAGACCGCATGTGGGAGTTTGCAGATCGCTTGCTCTCTATCTCACTTCCACGTATCCGTGACTTCCGCGGTCTATCTCCAAAGCAGTTTGATGGAAAAGGAAACTACACATTCGGTCTCACCGAGCAGGTTGTGTTCCCAGAGATCGAACAGGACAAAATCGATCGTCCACGTGGAATGGATATCACCTTCGTTACTACAGCAAAGAATGATGCAGAAGGCCACGCGCTATTAAAAGCCCTTGGTTTTCCATTTAGGGAGGCATAAGAGATGGCAAAAACATCACTGGTCGTCAAAGCAGCTCGCAAACCTAAGTTCAAGGTTCGCGGCTATACCCGATGCAGCCGATGTGGTCGTCCACACGCTGTGTACCAAAAGTTTGGAATTTGTCGCGTGTGCTTCCGTGAAATGGCGCACCGTGGTGAACTTCCTGGCATCACGAAAGCATCCTGGTAACCCCACCCTTTTTTATCCAACCCACTACAACGAAATAGGTCCGAGAAGGAAACCAGTTCGAGAAAGGCCACGAGGCCACGTATGACAATGACAGATCCGATCGCAGACATGCTGACTCGTCTGCGCAATGCGAACTCTGCCTACCATGATTCGGTTTCAATGCCGTCTTCATCGGTCAAGGTTCGAATTGCAGCGATCCTTCAACAAGAGGGATACATCGCTGCATATCGCGTTGATGAAGCAGAAGATGGAGTAGTTAAGAACCTAGTTCTTGATCTTAAGTTTGGCGCAAACCGAGAGCGTTCAATCGCTGGTTTACGCCGTGTAAGCAAGCCAGGACTTCGCGTGTACGCAAAGTCAACAGCTCTACCAAAAGTACTTGGTGGATTAGGCGTTGCAATCATTTCAACCTCATCTGGATTGCTTACTGATAAGCAAGCCAATAAACAGGGCGTAGGCGGAGAAGTTCTCGCCTATGTGTGGTGATCGCTAATGTCCCGTATCGGTCGTATGCCAATCGCCGTCCCAAGTGGCGTCGAAATTACAATTGCTGGCCAGAACGTTTCAGTAAAGGGTCCTAAGGGATCTCTCTCGCTCAACGTTGCCGAGCCAATTCAAGTGTCACAAACAGAGGGCGTCATCACCGTTGCTCGTCCAAATGAAGAGCGCTTAACTCGCTCGCTTCACGGCCTTTCTCGCACATTAGTTGCGAACATGGTTGAGGGAGTTACAAATGGATATGCAACCACAATTGAAATCGTAGGCGTTGGTTATCGTGTCGCTGAAAAGGGTGCAAACCTTGAGTTCCAACTTGGATATAGCCACAACATTGATTTCCCAGCACCTTCTGGAATCACCTTCAAAGTTGAGTCGCCAACTAAGTTCCAAATCATTGGAATTGATAAGCAAAAAGTTGGAGAAGTTGCTGCCAAGGTAAAGAAGCTTCGTAAGGCCGATCCATATAAGGGCAAGGGCTTACGCATCTCAGGTGAAGTTGTTCGCCGCAAGCAAGGAAAGACGGGTAAGAAGTAATGGCTATTGGAGTAAAGGTCCGCAAAGGCTCGGCAACAAATGCCCGCGCCCGTCGTGCTTTCCGAGTTCGCAAAAAGGTCTCGGGTACCCCAGCACGTCCACGTTTAGTCGTTTCACGCTCGTCACGTCACTTGTTCGTTCAAGTAATCGATGACACTATCGGCAAGACACTTGCCTTCGCCTCAACGATGGAGGCAGATTTCCGTAACGATAAAGCTGACAAGAGCGCTAAGGCGAAGGCGGTAGGTGCATTAATTGCAACACGCGCTAAGACTGCCGGAATCGATACTGTCGTTTTTGATCGCGCCGGTAATAAGTATCACGGACGCATTGCAGCAGTTGCTGATGGTGCACGAGAGAATGGATTGGAGTTCTAATGGCCGCTAATCCAACTACTGCAGCTCCTGCAGGAAATGATCGCGCTGGTGCGGGTAAAGGTCGTGGTGAACGCCGCGAACGTCGCGATGATCGCGAAAAAGAAAAAAACCCATTTATGGAGCGCGTTGTATTTATTAACCGCGTATCTAAAGTTGTAAAGGGTGGACGTCGTTTCTCATTCACTGCTCTCGTTGTCGTCGGTGACGGCAATGGTCAGGTTGGAATTGGTTACGGAAAGTCAAAGGAAGTTCCACAAGCGATTGCAAAGGCAGTAGAAGAGGCTAAGAAATCCTTCTTTACTGTTCCACGTATTCAAGGAACTGTTCCACACTCAGTACAAGGAGAGACTGCAGCTGGCGTAGTTCTACTTCGCCCAGCTAGCCCAGGTACCGGAGTAATTGCCGGTGGACCAGTGCGTGCAGTACTTGAATGTGCAGGCATCACGGATGTATTGACTAAGTCACTTGGATCCAACAATGCAATCAATATGGTTCACGCCACTGTTGCAGCGTTAAAGATGCTTGAGAGCCCAGCGCAAATCGCTGCTCGACGTGGTCTTCCATTAGAAGATGTTGCACCAGCTGCAATTATCCGCGCTTCACAGATCACAGTAGGTGTCTAATGCCACGTTTAAAAGTTACTCAGATTCGCTCGAAAGTTGGAAACAAGCCAGAGCAACGCGACACACTTCGTTCATTGGGCCTTAAGCGCATTAACGATGTTGTTGTTAAAGAAGACCGTCCAGAGATTCGCGGAATGGTCTACGCAGTTCGTCACTTGATCACAGTTGAGGAGGTTGAATAACGATGACATTAAAACTTCATCATCTTCGTCCAGCCCCAGGAGCTAAGAAAGCTAAAACTCGTAAGGGTCGCGGTGAGGCATCAAAGGGTAAGACAGCAGGTCGTGGTGGCAAAGGAACTCGTGCCCGTAATCAGGTTCGTGCAGGTTTCGAAGGCGGACAGCTACCTCTCGTAATGCGTTTACCTAAGCTTCGCGGCTTCAAGAACCCTGCTCGTATTGAGTACCAGGCAGTTAATGTCTCAACAATAAACGCGCTATTCCCTAAGGGTGGCGATGTAACTGTTGCAGATCTAATTGCTAAAGGTGCAGTTCGTGACTCTCTTCCCGTTAAGGTGTTAGGCAATGGCGATATCGATGTAAAGGTAAACGTCACGGCACATGCATTCTCAACAACTGCGGTAGATAAAATCGCAGCTGCCGGCGGAAAAACCACCGTTCTTTAATCAAAGTACCATTTAATAGATAGAAAGAGTGGAGAAGATCAATGCTTTCAGCATTCGCAATGGCCTTTAGGACACCTGACCTACGTAGGAAGATCTTCTTCACCCTCTCCATCATGGCGCTATTCCGCTTTGGCTCAGTTGTTCCAACTCCAGGCGTGTCATACTCAAACGTTCAGCAGTGCTTGGCCACTGTTGAATCAGGTGGTCTCTTCGGCCTAATAAATTTATTTAGCGGTGGAGCACTTCTCCAGCTTTCGGTTTTTGCACTTGGCATCATGCCTTACATCACTAGCTCAATTATTATTCAATTACTTACCGTAGTTATTCCTCGTTTCGAAACACTTAAAAATGAGGGTCAGTCAGGAACTGCAAAGTTAACCCAGTACACGCGCTACTTAACAATCGGTCTTGCGATTTTGCAGTCCACTGGACTAATTGCGGTTGCGCGAACACCAGGCCGTTTGATTTCAGGCTGCGATTTGGCCATCATTCCAGATACTTCATGGTCGCGAATTGTCACAATGATCTTTGTAATGACCGCCGGAACTTCCGTCATCATGTGGCTAGGTGAGCTCATCACAGATCGAGGTGTTGGTAACGGTATGTCAATCTTGATTTTCACATCTATTGCGGCAGGTTTTCCAAGTCAACTGTGGTCCATCAAACTTCAAAAGGGTCTCTTTGCTTTCTCATTCGTTATGGCCGTTGGTGTTCTAGTCGTTGCAGCAGTTGTCTTTGTTGAACAGGCACAGCGTCGTATTCCAGTGCAGTATGCAAAGCGCATGGTTGGACGTCAATCCTATGGCGGAACCAGCACCTACATACCTATTAAAGTTAACCAGGCCGGCGTAATTCCAGTTATTTTCGCTTCCTCTTTACTTTATATTCCTTCACTTATTGTTAACTTCACAAATAGCCAATCAGCATGGGCGATATGGATTAGTCGTAACTTTGTAAATGGTGACAATATTATTTATGTACTTACCTATGCAGGTCTCATCATTTTCTTTACTTACTTCTATGTTGCAATTACTTTCAACCCAGATGAGGTAGCAGATAATATGAAGAAGTACGGTGGATTTATTCCTGGAATTCGTGCAGGCCGCCCTACATCTGAGTATCTGCAGTATGTGCTCTCACGTATTACCGCCCCTGGCTCTCTATACCTTGCTTTAGTTGCCGTTATTCCAATTGGGGCACTGGTGCTCTTTGGTGCGACGCAGAACTTCCCATTCGGCGGAACGGCGATCTTAATTGTTGTTGGTGTAGGCCTTGATACTGCAAAGCAGATTGAGTCACAGTTGCAGCAGCGTTCCTATGAGGGATTCCTGAAGTAATGCGCCTTGTCCTGGTAGGTCCACCAGGCGCTGGTAAGGGAACACAGGCACAATTCCTAGCGGCGCACTATTCAATTCCGCATATCGCAACGGGTGATATTTTTCGGAGCAATTTGAAAGCTGGAACTCCATTGGGGATTGAAGCAAAGAGTTTCATGGATCGCGGCGAATTAGTACCAGATTCAGTTACCAATGAGATGGTTAAGGCTCGCTTGCTTGAGGAGGATCTTGCAAATGGTTTTCTCTTAGATGGCTTTCCACGAAATGTTTTGCAGGCCGAAGTTTTGCGAGCAAATTTAGCGGAAAAATTGACTCCACTAACGGCAGTCCTTGAACTATCTATCGACAATGATGAAATAATCGCTCGTTTATCAAGTCGTAGAACATGTAAAGACTGTGGATTACCCACTGTAAATAATGACATATGCCCAAACTGTGGCGGAGATGTCTATCAGCGCGAAGATGACAAAGTAGAGGTTATTTCTCGCCGTCTTGAGGTCTATCAAGAACAGACTTCGCCGATCATTTCCTTCTATCGCAACGAGGGTTTGCTCATTACAGTCAGTGCAAGCGGTACCGTAGAAGAGATAACTGAGCGTGCAATCTCGGCTCTGAACCGTGTTTCGTAAAGGAAAATATTTGTGGCGATCCAAATAAAAACACTAGATGAATTAAAAATAATGCGTCGTGCCGGTTTGGTTGTTGCCCAAATACATCAGGCAATAAGGGACGCGATTAAAGGTGGAATGACGACCGATGCACTTGATGTAATTGCAGCGGCAGTTATCAAACGCGCCGGTGCAACATCAAACTTCTTGAATTACCATGGATTTCCCGCCACAATCTGCGTGTCAATCAATGATGAGATTGTTCATGGAATTCCTGGTCCTCGGATTATTAATGAGGGTGATGTTGTCTCAATAGATTGTGGTGCAATTGTCGATGGATGGCATGGGGATGCAGCTTTTTCTATCGGTATAGGTAGCGTAGATCCAGCCGATCAAAAGCTCATGGATGTTTGCGAAGAATCCATGTGGTGTGGAATCGCCGCTGGCAAAAACGGTGCCAAGTTAACTGACATTGGTTATGCGATCGAGCAGTACACGAATTCGCAAGGTAAGTATGGAATCCTGAGAGAATATGGTGGGCATGGAATCGGTACAGAGATGCATCAAGAACCCCATATTTTAAATTTTGGCAAGGCCGGCCAAGGTCCTGAGATTGCCCCTGGGCTTGTCTTAGCAATAGAGCCAATGATTACACGTGGATCGGGGCGCACAAAGGTATTGAGCGATGATTGGACAGTTGTATCGGTAGATAAATCACGAGGCGCGCATTTCGAACACACCTACGCAATATGCCCAGATGGTAAGCCATTTGTATTGACCGCTATCGACGGTGGACTATCTCAACTCAATCGCTTTGGTGTGGAAATCTCAGATTTACTATAAATAGTTATACGTACGTTATGAATTTTTATAGATAATTAACACAATTCTAGTAAATTTACCTAAGCCCTCACCCTCGGGGGAAAAAGCGATGGAGAAATTAATGAAAAAAGTAGCACGCATCGGAACGGCCGTGGCAGTCGCCGCAATGCTCGTAAGCAGCGTAGGCCTGTCTCAGGCCGCGATCAAGCCAGCTTATAAAGCAATGGTTGGGGATGACTGCACTGCGGCAGCTGCCAAAATTGGCAAAGTTGCAAAGGGCCGTGGAGTAGATGGCACCGATCTAACATGTTTAGTAGTGCCAAATGGTTCTTATAAGGGCCAGACAAAATGGTGGTACAAAGATGTTAAAGCGCTTAAGAATATTGATTGGACCGTTCCCGCTAACCCTGGTGGATACTCCCTAACGAGTAGTGCAATAAGCGATGCGCTCAAAGCCGAGGAGTTACTTGGTGATTACACATCTTCATTTAAGCCAGGCGCAGGTGGTTCTGTTGGACTTGCGGCTTTCCAAGAGATCAAAGGTAAGCCTGAGGCGGCCTTAGTTGTTGGAATCGCATTAACAGGTGGCATGTATTCAAATAAATCCACACTCAATCTTCTGAGCTCAACTCCAATTGCCAAAGTTTTGCGTGAATACGATGCAATTGTTGTTCCCGCTTCATCTAAGTACCGCACACTTAATCAGTTAATGGATGACTTAAAAGCAAAGCCAAATGGTGTAGCAATTGCTGGTGGAAGCAAAGGCGGAATTGATCACCAGGTAATCGGTCTCCTTGCTCAAACAGCAGGAATCGATCCAACTAAATTGAATTACGTAGTTTTCTCAGGTGGACCTGAAGTTGTAACTTCTCTTTTGAGTAACTCTACTCAAGTTGGTATTTCAGGCTCTGCAGAGTTTGCAGCATTTGTTGCATCTGGAAAACTCCGTGTTCTTGGAGTTTCATCGGCTAAGAAGTTATCTGGATTCAAGGGAAAAACCTTTGTTTCGCAAGGATATGACTTGGTTTACGGAAACTGGCGCGGAATCATGGCTCCGGCTGATCTCTCAAAGGCCGATTATCTAAACTTTATTAAGGTAATCGACATCATGCATGTCTCTCCATCATGGAAGGCGCAGTTAGTAAAGAACAACTGGGATAACGAATTCGCAGCGGGAATGGACTTTAAGTCATTCCTTGAAAAGCACATCCCAGAAATCAATGGAGTAATGAAGGGTCTTGGAATCTAATTGATTTCAAAGATTTCTAAGCAAGGAAAGGGAGAGTTGGTATTTGCCAGCTCTCTCTTCTTGCTTGGTATTTTCGTCGCATGGGATACCTCAAAGATGGATATACCTCAGGGTTCATCGATTGTTAGCCCGCAAGCCTTCCCATATATGGTTGCATTTTTCACTTCACTCGTTGGCTTAGCGTTGATACTTGAAGTTTTACGCGGACGTTATGCAACTCCGGATGGGAATGAACCTGGAGACCAATTTGTTCCAGCAAATTTTAAAACAATGGCAATCTTGGCAACGGCTATCGGCTTACACGTAATTTTATTGGAGATCGCAGGTTATGTTGTTGCCGCAACTCTCTGTTTTTGGGGAGTAGCTTTTGCATTCGGTTCACGTAAATACCTCAAGGACTTTGGAATAAGTTTAGTTTTTGCAGGAATCGTCTATTTTTCCTTTACTAAAGGTTTAAATATAAATCTGCCCTCCGGTTTTTTTGAAGGGATTTTAGGTTAATAGTTATGGGAAATAGTTTTGCAATGTTAATGGATGGCTTCCAAACTGCATTCACCCCAACTAATTTAATGTTTGGGCTTCTAGGAACTTTTCTCGGAACCCTTGTCGGCGTTTTGCCAGGTATTGGACCTGCTTTAGCAATCGGACTTTTGCTGCCGATTACCTTGACGGTTAATCCAACGTCAGCTCTGATTATGTTTGCAGCGATTTATTACGGTGCGATGTATGGCGGCTCAACAACGTCGATTTTGCTCAATACTCCCGGGGAAAGCGGATCGGTAATTACAGCGTTAGAGGGCAACAAGATGGCTAAGGCCGGCCGTGCCGGTGCCGCCCTTGCAACAGCTGCAATCGGATCCTTTGTAGCTGGAACTATTGCCACCTTATTGCTCGCATTTGGTGCTCCGACGCTGGCCGAATTTGCCCTCACCATTCAACCGGCAGGTTATTTGTCATTAATAATTTTGGCCTTTGCAACAGTGGGAACCCTGCTTGGTGCCTCTCGAATCAGAGGGCTGGTCGCATTGGCCGTTGGCCTAGTAATTGGTTTAGTTGGTGCCGATCTGCAATCAGGCGCGTTGCGCTTAACTTTCGGAAATCTCAATGCAATCGATGGAATAGAAACCGTTACGGTAATTGTCGCAATCTTCGCACTCGGCGAAGCTCTTTACTTAGCTAGTCGTCATTCACTGGTGCCTGTAGAGGTTCTAGCGATGAAAGGCAAAGCCTGGATGACGAAAGATGATTTTCGTCGTTCATGGAAACCATGGCTACGTGGAACGGCGATTGGTTTCCCACTTGGAGTGATTCCTGCGGGTGGATCAGAGGTCCCAACATTTTTAAGTTATGGCGTTGAAAAAGCGCTATCTAAAAATAAAGGTGAGTTTGGTAAAGGTGCAATCGAAGGTGTTGCAGGACCTGAAGCAGCTAACAATGCCAACGCTGCAGGAGTCTTAGTTCCGATGTTGGCACTTGGGTTGCCAACGTCGGCTACTGCCGCCGTTGTTCTCGTTGCCTTTCAATCTTTTAATATTCAACCTGGACCAATGTTATTTCAAACAAACCCCGAAATCGTCTGGGGATTGATTGCGTCTTTATTTATCGGTAACGCACTTCTTCTAGTGCTAAATTTGCCTCTCATACGTTTTTGGGTCTTACTTCTTAAAATTCCTAGCCACTATCTATACGCCGGTATTACAACTTTTGCACTTTTAGGTGCTTACGCGCTCAATAACTCAACTTTTGATTTACAAGTCGCTCTTGCCGTGGGCTTTATTGGCTATCTATTTCGACGCTTTGGCGTACCTATAACTCCGTTGATAATCGGCGTCATCCTCGGACCTTTAGCCGAACTATATTTCAAACGCTCACTGCAAATAAGCCAAGGAGATTGGCATATTTTGATTGCTGGCGGTTTCCCCAAAGTTATTTATGCCACCCTGTTTTTAGTGATTATAGGACCAGTAGTGTGGAACTTTAAGAAAAAATTCGCAGTTAAAAAGTAATTAATGTCAAGCGAAAAACTTTTACCCTGGGCTAAGCCATTATTACTCTGCTCTACATTGACGCAAGCTACGATTTATGTACTGCGCCCGATGATTACGTATCGAGCCCTCGAACTAGATGCTAACGCCGCTCAAGTCGGATTAATTGCCGCAGTTTATGCACTCTTTCCCGTTTTACTTGCATTACAGTTTGGCCGTTTAGTAGGACGTCTTGGAGAAGGAAAGTTTATTATTGCTGGAACAATCACAATGATTCTCACTTCTCTCCTCTTAGTTTTCTCAAATTCATTAGTTCTTCTAGCCTTTGCAACTTCATTAGCGGGTGTCGCGCATTTAGCGTGCATGCTTGGTGGACAAACAATGGTCGCACTTCGCACGCCACGAGAAAACTATGACCGCTACTTTGGCTATTACACATTTAGCGCGTCTGTTGGACATATGATTGGGCCGCTCCTTGCAACGGTAATTGCTGGATCTAATGGAACTTTGCCCAAGTCCACTTCGAGCGCCTTTCTTTTAGCTGCCGTTCTATCAATTGCAGCTTTAGTTCCTGTTCTGAACTGGCGTCGCGAGCGACCATCGGTGGAGGCTAAAACTAATGATGAAGGAACCTATTCTGCGGCAATGAGATTGGTTCGAAAGCCTGGAATTTTGGCAGCGATCTATATTTCTTTGGCCATATCTGCAACTGCGGATGTGCTTGTAGTCTTCCTGCCGTTATATGGAAGCGAGAACAATTTCTCACCTTATGCAGTTGGAATTATTTTGGCATTGCGTGCCGGCACAACCATGATGTCCCGGATTTTTCTTGGCCGATTGAGTGAGCGATTTTCGACATATCAATTATTGATGTGGAGCACATTAATTTCGCTGATTGCATGTGGGGCGATGGCATTTGCAAAGAGCGCTATCTCACTCGCGGTTATAGTTTTCATAGCAGGATTTTCTTTGGGTATTGGGCAACCATTGACGATGTCATTGGTTGCCCAAAAAACACAACCCGAGGAACGCGCCTTGGCAGTCTCTGCGCGATTGATGGGCAACCGGTTAGGACAGTTCATAGTCCCGGCAGCTGCAGGTATTGTCGCCGCCGCCTCCGGTGCTGGGGCTGTCTTTATTGGCCTTTCTGTCCTCCTCGGGAGCTCGATTTTCTCCGTAAAACGCCAATAATTGTGGTCTGAGTTACATTTGTGTAATTCACCTTGGTCGATTTCCCTTATTCAGGACTGACCTCTAAACTACAACTTCGCTTGTTTTACGCTCAAACAGAATTGTAGGTACAGATTGGCTAGCAAAGATGGCGCCATCGAAATGGAAGGCACTGTTTCTGAAGCTTTACCTAACGCGATGTTTCGTGTGGAACTAACTAATGGGCATAAAGTCCTCGCTCACATCAGTGGCAAAATGCGGAAGAACTACATTCGTATTTTAACTGCTGACCGTGTGATCGTGGAAATGAGTCCGTATGACCTTACAAAGGGTCGAATTATTTATCGTTATAAGTAACGAAGGAGCACAAAGACATGAAGGTTAATCCAAGCGTCAAGAAGATTTGCGATAAGTGCAAAGTCATTCGCCGCAAGGGTCGCGTCATGGTCATTTGCGAAAATCTTCGTCACAAGCAACGTCAAGGCTAAGTAGTAACTAACTCGTTGTACGACTTCTAGACAACTAGAAGACCTTTGGACTGGTAGGCCAGAGAACAGTGCAGCGGAGGACCTCCAGATACAGATAGGTAGATACATGGCACGTCTCGTCGGTGTCGATCTTCCACGCGAAAAACGCGTTGAAATCGCACTCACTTACATCTTTGGAATGGGTCTTACTCGTTCTCAAAAAACGCTAGCTGAAACTGGCATAAGTCCAGATACACGCGTTAAGGATTTGCAGGAGCCTGAGCTCGCAAAACTTCGCGAATACATCGAAGCAAACTTCAAAATCGAAGGTGATCTTCGTCGTGAAATTTCTGGCGACATCCGTCGCAAAGTTGAAATCCAGAGCTACCAGGGAATTCGTCACCGTAAGGGACTTCCTGTTCGTGGTCAGCGCACACACACAAATGCGCGTACACGTAAGGGTCCTCGTAAGGCAATTGCAGGTAAGAAGAAGGTGACTAAGTAATGGCCGCTCCTAAGTCAAAGACTGCCGCAACAAAGGGCAAAGTAAAGACTCGTAAAAAAGAGAAGAAGAACATCGCTGTTGGTAAGGCTTTTATTAAGAGCACTTTCAACAACACAATCATCTCTATAACCGATCCATCAGGTGCTGTTATCTCTTGGTCTTCATCTGGCCAAGTTGGTTTCAAGGGCTCACGTAAGTCAACTCCATTCGCAGCACAGCTTGCAGCAGAAGCTGCTGCTCGTCGCGCGCAGGAGCATGGCTTAAAGAAAGTAGATGTTTTCGTTAAGGGCCCTGGCTCTGGACGTGAAACTGCAATCCGTTCATTGCAAGCAGCTGGTTTGGAAGTCGGTGCCATCTCTGATGTAACACCTGCTCCACACAATGGTTGCCGTCCATGCAAGCCTCGTCGAGTTTAGGGAAGGAAGAGAATAAATGGCTCGTTATACCGGAGCAGACTGCAAGCGCTGCCGTCGCGAAAAAGTAAAGCTCTTCCTTAAGGGCAGCAAGTGCGATGGACCTAAATGTCCAATCGAATCTCGACCGTATCCACCTGGTCAACATGGCCGTGGTCGATCAAAAGAGTCTGAGTACCTATTGCAGATGCGTGAGAAGCAGAAGTGCGCACGTATTTACGGAGTTCTCGAAAAGCAGTTCCGTGGTTACTACGAAGAGGCAAACCGCAAGCAGGGCAAGACTGGTGAGAACCTTCTAGTCCTTCTAGAGACACGTCTTGACAATGTTGTATTCCGCGCAGGATTTGCAAAGAGTCGTGACATGTCACGCCAACTAGTGCGCCACGGTCACTTTCTCGTAAATGGCAAGAAGGTAAATATTCCCTCATTCCGTGTGACTCCAATGGACATCATCGATGTTCTTCCAAAGTCACTCGATCTCACACCATTTATCGTGGCAAGTGCAGAACTTGGCGAGAAGTCGGTACCGGCATGGATGGAGGTCGTTGGTTCGCAGATGCGCATCATCATTCACGGCGTTCCTGCACGTGCAGTCATCGACACCCAGGTTCAAGAGCAGCTAATCGTTGAGCTTTACTCGAAGTAATTTTTAAAAAGCCCCTGACATTAAAACTCAGCGGGCATGCGGGCAGTACAGGTATGGCAAATGTGGAAATCAAATAGTGGATTTCCCCGAAACGAAGAGGAGCACCAGTGCTAATTGCACAACGTCCCACCCTCAGTGAAGAAGTAATTTCTGAGTCCCGTTCAAGGTTCATTATTGAGCCATTAGAGCCTGGCTTTGGATACACCCTTGGCAACAGCATGCGTCGTACATTGCTTTCATCTATTCCAGGTGCGGCAGTGACAAGCATTCGCGTTGCAGGAGCACTTCACGAGTTCACAACTCTTGAAGGCGTTAAAGAAGATCTCACCGATATTGTTTTGAACATCAAGAACTTGGTGCTCTCATCCGATAACGATGAGCCAAGCGTCGTCTATATCCGCAAGTCTGGTGCCGGTCCAGTTACTGGTGCCGATATCGCTGTTCCAACTGGCGTTGAAGTACATAATCCAGAGCTCCACTTAGCAACTCTCAATGGCAAGGGATCTCTTGAGATCGAACTTACCGTTGAGCGCGGCCGTGGTTATGTCACCGCAGTTCAGAACAAGCAGGCTGGCGCAGAGATCGGGCGCATTCCAGTTGACTCTATCTATTCACCTGTACTCAAGGTTACGTATGCCGTTGAAGCCACTCGCGTTGAGCAGCGCACCGATTTCGATCGTCTTGTAGTCGATGTTGAGACAAAATCATCAATGAAGCCACGCGATGCCGTTGCATCAGCTGGTCGTACATTAGTTGAACTCTTTGGTCTTGCTCGCGAGCTCAATCTTGAAGCAGAAGGTATCGAGATGGGGCCATCTGTTATGGATGCAGCTCTTGCCGCGGACATGGCACTTCCAATAGAAGATCTAGATCTCACAGTACGTTCATACAACTGCTTGAAGCGCGAAGGCATTCATACAGTTGGGGAGCTTGTTAACCGTTCAGAGGCTGACTTGCTTGATATCCGTAACTTTGGATCAAAGTCAATCGATGAGGTAAAGGCCAAGCTTGTCTCTATGGGGATGAACTTGAAAGATAGCCCAGTCGGATTTGATCCAACTCAGCACCAAAATTACAACGCTTCGCTAGACGACGAGTTCGTTGAAGCAGAGCAGGCCTAGGAGATAAGAAAATGCCAACACCAAGTAAAGGTCCTCGTCTGGGTTCAGGCCCATCACACGAGCGCTTACTCCTACGCACTCTTGCAGAGCAGTTGTTCGAACACGGCAAGATCACAACAACCGAGGCAAAGGCTAAGCGCCTGCGTCCATTAGCCGAAAAGTTAATTACTTTTGCTAAGAAGGGTGATCTTCCAGCCCGTCGCCAAGTTATGGCTCAGATTTCAAATAAGGGTGTAGTCCATACACTCTTTACTGTTATCGGACCTCGGTTTGCAACTCGTAATGGTGGATACACACGCATTACAAAGATTGGGCCACGTAAGGGCGACAACGCTCCAATGGCGGTAATCGAAGTTTTAACTGAGAAAGATAACTAAGCCTTAACACCTTAGAAAAATATTCTTATGTCGGAGCCCACTCTCTACCCAGAGAGTGGGTTTCTTCGTTTACGGATCGATTTAGCGTACGACGGAACGAATTATGCAGGGTGGGCAAAGCAGCCCGGTCAACGCACAATTCAAGAAGAGATTGAAACGGCGCTCGCAAAAATCACGCAGAGCCCCATAGAAACCGTTGTTGCTGGTCGCACCGATGCCGGAGTACATGCTAGTGGGCAGGTAATTCATGTTGATATTCCTGAAAATTCCGAGATCAAAGAACTACTCTTTAAATTGAATCGAATGCTCGAAGATGATATTCGAATTCTAAAAGTGACAGTCATGGAAAAAGGTTTTCATGCCCGTTTTTCTGCCACCCTGCGAAGTTATACCTACAAAATTTTAGATGCCAATCAGGTCGTATCACCCCTTCACCGCTTGGATGTGGCACCTTGGTATCGCAGCCTTGATGTAGAACTTCTCAACTCTGCAAGCGCATTACTTTTAGGCAACCATGACTTTGCCGCTTATTGTAAGTTCCGAGAAGGTGCAGCTACAGTTCGAAACCTTATTCGTTTCAACTGGATCCGTGACGATGCGGGCTATCTAATCGCAGATATTGCCGCGGATGCCTTCTGTTATTCAATGGTGCGCAGCTTAGTCGGCGCAGTTGTTTGTGTTGCAGAAGGTCGAAATAATCTTGACTGGATTTCTGCGATGTTGGCCAATAAAGAGCGCGTACCTGACTCACTTGTCTTTGTCGCAAGGGGCCTAACTCTGCGCCAAGTTGAATACAATGGAGAAATGGTTAACGGGTAATGGGGCATATCGATGTCAGCGGTGTCGATTACGCGCTTTCAGATGGCCGGGTGCTCTTAAATAACGTCAGTTTTCGTGTAGGCGACGGCGCGAAAGTTGCACTCATTGGTGCAAATGGATCCGGCAAAACTACTTTATTTCGCATGATTAGCGGTGATTTACAGCCTGATTCTGGTCAAGTATCTATCTCCGGCGGCCTTGGAGTAATGCGCCAGTTCATAGGTTCGGTCCGAGATCACACAACGGTGCATCAAATGCTTTTATCAGTTGCGCCTAAAAGAATTCGCGATGCTGCAGAAAATATCGAAAAAACTGAGATTGAAATGCATGAAAAAGATACTGAAAAAGCTCAGATGGCATATGCCCAAGCAATTATTGAATGGGGAGATGTTGGTGGCTATGAGTATGAAACTATGTGGGATGTATGTTGCACTGCTGCCCTCGGTAAATCATTTGATGAAGTTGCAAAGAGAGAAGTAAATACTCTTTCGGGTGGAGAGCAGAAAAAATTAGTACTTAATGCTTTACTTGAAGGTCCAGATGAAACTTTGCTATTAGATGAACCCGATAACTATTTAGATGTTCCTTCTAAACGCTGGTTAGAAGAAGTAATAACCGCAACTAAGAAAACCGTTTTCTTTATCAGTCACGATCGCGAACTACTAGAAAATACTGTCAATCGCATCGTTACTCTCGAGCAAGGTGCATCTGGCAATACAACATGGGTACACGGTGGAAAGTTTTCAACATGGCACGATGCGCGAAAGGCAAGAAATGCGCGATTTGCTGAAATTTTGCTTCGCTGGGAGCAAGAACACCAACGGCTTAAAGATTTAGTTCGCACCCTCCAGGTGCAGGCTGCAATCAGCCCGGACATGGCAAATAAATATCATGCGATGCAGACTCGACTTCGAAAGTTTCAAGAAGTGGGTCCGCCACAAGCGCCACCGATCGAACAAGATGTACGAGTCGGTTTGCGCGGCGGTCGTACGGGCTTACGTGCATTGACTTTTGAAAATCTGATTCTTGAAGGATTAACGCAGAGCTTTAACTTCGAAGTCTTTTTTGGTGATCGCATCGCCGTTCTAGGTAAGAATGGAACCGGTAAATCTCACTTCTTGCGTTTAATATCAGGAGATAGCACAGTCAAATACACTGGTAATTTTAAAATCGGTGCCCGCGTGGAGATTGGCTACTTCGCTCAAACGCATTCTCATCCAGAGTTTGAATCTCAGAGCTTGCTCGAAATCCTTTGGCAGATGTACTCACTGCAGTTAGGTCCGGCTAAGAGCGCTCTGCGAAAATATGAAATAGACCAGCAAGCCGAACAGCGCTTTGCCTCACTATCTGGTGGACAGCAGGCACGTTTCCAAGTCCTTTTACTCGAGCTATCTGGTTCAACTTTGCTTCTACTCGATGAGCCGACCGATAATTTAGATTTGGCGAGTGCTGAAAGCTTGGAAACGGCCCTCGATCATTATGAAGGAACAGTAATATCCGTGACCCACGACCGTTGGTTCACGCGAGGATTTTCTCGTTTCCTAGTCTTTGGCAGTGATGGCCGTGTTTTCGAAAGCCCTGAGCCTGTTTTTGAGCATTAATAGGCTGGTTTTGACCCATCTCCCGCGTACAGGTACCCTTACTCCTCTGCGCTCCTTGAGGGCGCTTAATGAAATAACTCGAAATAGAAGGTAGGCAAGAGCGTGCGTACATATAGTCCAAAAGCCGGTGACGCAGTCCGTGAGTGGCATGTCATCGATGCGCAAGATGTGGTCTTGGGCCGCCTTGCAACACATGCCGCCGTTCTACTTCGTGGAAAGCACAAGGCAACATTTGCTCCTCACATGGACATGGGCGACTTCGTCATCATTATTAATGCAGAAAAAATCGCTCTGTCAGGTAACAAAGCAAAGACTAAGTGGTCACATCATCACTCTGGTTTCCCAGGCGGTTTAACTTCTACGGTTTACGGCGAGCTTCTTGAGAAGTTCCCAACACGCGCTGTTGAAAAAGCAATCAAGGGAATGATTCCTAAGAATCGACTTGGGCGTGATATCGCTTCAAAGCTAAAGGTTTATGCCGGTCCAACCCACCCGCATGCTGCACAAGCTCCAAAACCATATTTATTCGAACAAGTTTCACAAATCGTGAAGTAAGGGATGGAAATGTCAGAGAACACAACTATTAATGATCTCGATGAGAACGAAGTTCCTACTTCATACACTTCATCAACTCCTGCAGCTGCAACTAACCGCCCAGCAATTAAAGCTCCAGGTGGCGGCACAGGTCGTCGTAAAGAAGCCGTTGCACGCGTTCGCTTAACTCCAGGAACTGGAAAGTGGATCATTAACGGTAAAGCTCTTGAGAATTACTTCCCAAACAAAGTTCACCAACAATCAGTCTCAGAGCCATTTCGCACAGTAGGTGCTGAAAATCAATACGATGTTTTTGCACGCATCAATGGTGGTGGAGTATCTGGTCAAGCAGGCGCACTACGTCTCGGCGTTGCACGATCACTGAATCAAATTGATGAGGAAGCTAACCGTCCAGCGCTAAAGAAGGCTGGCTTCTTATCACGTGATGCACGGGTTATCGAGCGAAAGAAGTACGGCCTTAAGAAGGCCCGTAAGCGTTCACAATACAGCAAGCGCTAATTTACATTTAAGTAGAGGAGTTCCAATGGCACTCTTTGGTACCGATGGAATTCGTGGCTTAGCCAATGGCGAACTCACCGCTGAATTAGCACTCGATCTCGCAGTTGCCGCAGCGCACATCTTGGTGGAAAGCTCTTCTAATAGAGATCACCGACCGACGGCGATCGTAGGTCAAGATTCGCGCGCATCTGGAGAGTTTTTAGAGGCAGCCGTTGTCGCTGGATTAACGAGCGCCGGAATCAATGTCTATCGTGTTGGAGTTTTACCGACGCCAGCGATTGCACACTTAGTTGCCGAAAGTAAGGCCGATCTCGGCGTCATGATTAGCGCATCGCATAATCCAATGCCAGATAATGGAATTAAGTTATTTGCACGAGGTGGCGGCAAGTTAGATGATGCTATTGAGGCACGCATCGAGGCTCGAATGGGTGAAGGTTGGAAGCGACCAACTGGTCGCAATGTTGGTCGAGTAATTAATGATGACAGCGCAACTGAGCGGTATTTGAAGCATCTTTTAGCCTCGGTTGATACTCCTCTTAAAGGCTTAAAGATTGTTGTTGACTGCGCTAATGGTGCGGCATCTACCGTGGCACCTGAAGCATATCGTCGAGCTGGCGCCGAAGTTATTGCGATTTTTAATCAGCCAGATGGCTGGAATATCAATGAAGAGTGCGGCTCAACACATCTGCATCAATTACGTGCAGCGGTTTTGCGAGAAGGCGCTGATGTTGGTATTGCCCACGATGGTGATGCCGATAGATGTTTAGCAATCGATGCCACCGGAAATGAAATCGATGGCGATCATATTCTGACTATCTTGGCGCGAGGTTTCAAGGCGCGTGGCACGTTAAAGGGCAACACCGTTGTTGGGACGGTAATGAGCAATTTAGGTTTTATGCATGCGATGCGAGAATCAGGCATTGAAGTAGTTACGACGCCTGTTGGAGATCGTTATGTATTGGAAAATATGATTGCTAACGATTTTTCATTAGGTGGCGAGCAGTCGGGGCATGTGATTATGCGCGATCTAGCTAATACGGGTGATGGCATACTAACGGCGTTACAACTTCTACAAGAAATTGTGCGAACCGGTATGGTTTTGCACGAGTTGGCCGCAACGATGCAGCGTTTTCCGCAGGTTCTCATAAATGTGCGTGATGTTAAGAAAGAAGAGCTTCACGCATCAGCACAGATTTCATCGGCGGTACAAGCAGCGCAGCATCGACTTGGAGATAGTGGAAGAGTCTTGTTGCGAGCATCGGGTACGGAAGAGCTCGTCAGAGTGATGGTTGAGGCTGCCAGTGATAACCTTGCCGAAGAAATCGCTAGATCGCTCGCAGATATCGTTAAAGCTGAATTGGGGTAGAAAAATATATGTGTGGAATTGTGGGTTACAGCGGGCCACAATCTGCCATTACGCCACTCATTGAGGGTTTGCGACGACTTGAGTATCGAGGTTATGACTCCGCCGGAATCGCACTGGGAGTTCCTGGCAAATTATTTATTGAAAAAAGAGCAGGCAAACTTGTAAATTTAGAGAACGCACTCGATGGTTCACTTCCTGTAGTGCATTCGGGCATTGGGCATACTCGTTGGGCAACGCACGGCGGTCCAACCGATCGGAATGCACACCCTCACCTTGATAATGAGGGCAAGTTGGCGGTTATTCATAATGGAATTATTGAAAACTACTCCGAACTTCGTAACAACTTAGAAGCTCGCGGACATGTTTTTTCCTCTGAGACTGATACTGAGTCCGTCGCTCATTTACTTAGTGATCTTCGCAAAGAACGAAATGGTGATTTATCAGCGGCTATGCGCGATGCAGTTAAAGCCTTACGTGGCTCATTTACCCTTGTTGCGATCCATGCCGATGCCCCCGATATTGTCGTAGGAGTACGTCGTAACTCTCCTCTTGTGGTCGGCCTCGGCGTCGGCGAAAACTTTTTGGCATCAGATGTTGCAGCTTTTATTGACTATACCAAGCGAGCCATAGAGCTCGGCCAAGATGAAGTTGTAACCATCACTCCAACTAGCGTAGAAATCACCGACCTTGAAGGCGTAGCAATTAAACCCAAGGAGTATGAGATTTCTTGGGACGCTATCGCTGCACAAAAAGGTGGCTTCACCCACTTCATGTTAAAAGAAATTTTCGAACAACCTAAAGCCGTTGCCGATACCTTAATCGGCCGCTTAAGTGATAATCATCAGATAGTTTTAGATGAGTTACGTATGAGCCCCGATGAGATAAGAGCGCTAAAAAAGATAACAGTCATTGCATGTGGTACCGCATATCACGCAGGAATGGTCGCCAAATATGCCATAGAAAAATGGGCGAAGATTCCGGTAGAAGTTGAGATTGCTAGTGAGTATCGCTACCGAGATCCGATCATAGATACCGGGACCTTGGTGATTGCTATATCTCAATCGGGTGAAACGATGGATACGTTGATGGCCGTGCGTCATGCTAAAGCGGCTGGGGCTCGAGTTTTAGCAATCTGCAACACTAACTCTTCGACAATTCCACGTGAATCAGATGCCGTCTTGTATACACACGCAGGACCAGAAATTGCCGTTGCATCAACTAAAGCGCTTTTAACACAAATGATTGCGGTATATCTCATTGGTCTGCACTTAGCCCAAGTCAATGGTGCGCTCAACGATGATCAAGTCACAGAGCTCTATAACGAGCTACTGGAGCTCCCAGGAAAAATAGAACAGATTCTTGAAACCGTCGAACCGCTTCGTGAATTAACCCGCAGTTTTGCTGACAACAACATCGTTTTGTTTCTTGGCAGAAATATCGGTTATCCCGTTGCCCTTGAAGGTGCGCTTAAATTAAAGGAGCTTGCATATATTCATGCCGAAGGTTTTGCTGGAGGCGAACTTAAACATGGCCCCATCGCATTGATTGATAACGGAACACCCGTTATTGCAATATTACCTGCAGGCCATGAGCACGCACTAGATGAAAAGATGCTCAGTAATATTCAAGAAGTAAAAGCGCGAGGTGCCCGAGTTATCGTCATCGCAGAAGAAGGAGCACGAGTTGAAGGTGCTGAACATATAATTCGCATCCCAGTTGTACCGGCACTGTTTCAGCCAGTGCTTGCAACAGTGCCGCTACAAGTTTTTGCATATGAGATGGCGGTAGCTCGTGGCAATGATGTAGATCAGCCGAGAAATTTAGCAAAATCAGTTACGGTCGAATAAGTGCGTAAAGCACAAATGTTTCGCGCTTTACGGTGGTCGGCACTTCTATTCGTCGGCTTTCTTGCTGTGACACAACAAGTTTTAAGTAATGGCCCACTTGTTAATTTCGATAAGGATGTAAACCGAACGCACCGACCCCAGTTTGAGGGTTTTGCGGGTTTTCTACTAAGGCGTTTAGATGACTTAGGCGCACGTTGGTTAACTACAGTGATACTAATAATTGCAGCTTCATATATCGCTTACACATTCAAAACTTGGCGTCCACTTAACTTGGCTGTTTTATCTCTGCTCGCACTCAATTTTGTAGTGGGAGTTTTTAAAATATTTCTTGGACGAACTAAACCCCGCGATGGTATTGATTTACTTCATGCCGGAGGAATGTCATATCCCAGCGGTCATGCATCGAATGCCGTTCTGACATGGGGAATTTTGGCTTATATAATCTATAGATACGCCCGTGTTGATAGGTATCAAGGTCGACTAGCAAGTGCAGGAGTTGTGACAATTTCATTAACCGTTTGCGTTGTCTCACTCATACGTCATACACATTGGTTCACCGATTTACTTGGTGGACTTTTTATAGGTAGCGCACTATTAGTGGCTGTAATTGCGGTAGATCGCTACGTTCCTTCTAAGAGTCAACTGCACTAGGATTTCCTGCATGATTGATGGGATTGGCATCGATGTGGTCGATATCGAACGCTTTAAATCCTCACTTGATCGAACCCCTGGCCTGCGTGAGAAGCTCTTTACTGAAGGTGAACGTACTAAACCAATTGCCTCACTTGCCGCCCGCTTTGCGGCAAAGGAGGCTCTAGCTAAGGCGATCAGTGCTGGAAAAGGCCTTGCTTGGCACGATGCCGAAGTAATAAACCTTGAAAACGGTAAGCCCGTTTTTCTCTTTCGTGGAGAAATCGCCGATTTAATTGATGGCGCAGATGTCCACCTTTCGCTCTCGCACGATGCTGGTATCGCATCGGCAATGGTTGTCGTGGAGCGTAGGTAATGGAGCACCGCGCCGAAGCTCGAATCGATGTCGCATCGATCACTGCCAATATCTCTACATTGAAATCAATAAGCGGCGTTGATCTATTAGCGGTTGTTAAAGCCGATGCATATGGTCATGGTTTAATCGAAGTTGGTTTAGCGGCTGAAAAAGCTGGAGCTAATTGGTTAGGTGTCGCCTTACTTGAAGAGGCAATCGCACTTCGAACTCACGGTGTTCGAATCCCAATTCTCGCTTGGTTGCTGCCACCGGGATCTGATTTTAGGGCGGCCCATAGCCACGATATCGACGTCGCAGTCTCTTGTTTAGCTGCATTAGAAGAGATTTCTGCATTAAAAATCAAAGCACGAATTCACATCGAGGTCGATACGGGAATGAATCGCGGAGGTTTCCTCAATGAATGGCCCGAATTATTAAAGGCAGATTTCTCTTTTGTTGAAGTCGTTGGTTTCTTCTCACATTTTGCACGTGCAGACGAACCAGAGCAAAGCCAAAACTTCGATCAAATCATTCGCTTCAAAGAAATGCTCGCGCAATTGGTGAGAATCGGAGTTAACCCACTCGTCAAACACCTATCTAACTCGGCTGCAACATTAAAAAACCATCAAGCTGCCTTTGATTTAGTACGTACTGGCATTGCTATGTATGGATTATCACCCGATGTAGAAAACCTTGGCGATAGTGCTAGCTTAGGCTTAAAACCTGCAATGCAGCTGCGTGCAAAACTTCATTTGGTAAAACATGTACCAGCTGGCTCTCCCATCGGATATGGCGCGAGTGCAATAACGAAAATCGATACACAGCTTGGCATTGTTGCGATGGGTTATGCCGATGGAATACCACGAATTGCTCAAGGAGCTGGAGTTTTTTTCGAAGGCAGACGAGCGCCCATTATCGGGCGAGTATCCATGGATCAATTTGTAGTTGATTTGGGTCCAGAATCCACGGCGAAATCCGGGGATTGGGTGGTTATTTTTGGCGATGGCACGCATGGCGAGTACACGGCCGATGATTGGGGGGCATCTTCGGCTTCAATTAACTACGAGATAGTTACACGAATTGGGCCAAGGGTGCCTAGAATCTATGCACCTCATGTCTATTAAAACTGCAGCGTTGCATATCGAGGGAGTATCTATCTCCTTCGGCGGTCTTCGGGCACTCAATGATGTCTACCTTGAGATCGGCAGCAATGAGGTCGTTGGTCTCATTGGTCCAAATGGCGCTGGCAAGACCACTCTATTTAATGCGCTGTGCGGACTCGTGGTTCCAGATGAGGGCAGATTTTTTTTACAAGGTGCGCGTCGTGATTTTCCTCGCACTGATGAGTTAGTTGACCTTGGAATCGCGCGTACGCTACAAGGAGTCGGTTTATTCGGGGATTTAAGTGTTCTAGAAAATGTAATGATCGGTGCACAACACTTAGCGAAAACCGGTTTAGTTTCGGCTGCGTTCGCCAGAAATATTAAAGATGAGAATCGAATTCGTGAAAGGGCACGAATCGCTCTCGAGCGCGTCTACGCAGGTGGCCTTGCCGCTCGTCGTGCCGATACTTTGTCGTATCCCGATACCAAACGAGTTGCGATTGCTCGAGCTCTGGTGAGTGAACCAAAAATTTTAATGTTGGACGAGCCTGCCGGTGGATTAGGGGTACAAGATATCGAGTGGATGAATACGCTCATCCGAAATTTGAGCACACAGATGTCGGTACTACTGGTTGAGCACCACATGGATGTAATCATGTCAGTCTGCAGCAAACTATATGTACTCAACTTTGGCGAAGTTATCGCAAGCGGCAGCGCCGAAACTGTCCGACGAGATCCAGCGGTAATAGCAGCATATTTAGGAACGGTGAATAAATGACACTCAATGTTTCTCATTTAAGCGTTCACTATGGTGCCATACGAGCAATTAACTCACTCTCACTCGCGATACCAACTGGAGCACTGGCCGCGGTGATTGGCTCAAACGGAGCTGGAAAGACGAGTTTATTAAGGGCAATCTCTGGCTTGAATAAAGCTTCGCATGGGAAAATTAGTTGGATGGGCGAGTCAATTCTTGGAGATAAACCTGAGATATTAGTAAGAAAAGGAATTTCACATGTATCCGAAGGCAAATCTGTAATCCCAGAGTTAACCGTCAAAGAGAATCTTGAGCTAGGTGCTATTTGGCGACGTGATAAGAAAGAGATGGTTGAAACTCTTGACTTAGTAGTTTCAATTTTTCCACGTCTTGGTGAGAGATTGACACAAAGAGCGGACACGCTTTCAGGTGGTGAACGTCAGATGCTAGCAATTGGCCGCTCATTGATGTCAAAACCAAAACTACTTCTTCTTGATGAGCCTTCGCTCGGATTAGCTCCACTTGTTGTTGAGCAGATTTTTCAAACAATTCGTGAATTAACTACATCAATGCGTTTGACCGTGGTGTTGGTGGAACAAAATGCGATGGGTGCTCTCAGAATTGCAGATTTAGGAATTGTTCTAAATCTTGGAAAAGTAGTCGCAGTTGATCATGCACAAGCGCTCATAGATGACCCAGCAGTGCGCGCTGCTTATTTGGGGTATTAATTATGCAATTACTAAACACGATTTTAATTGGAATTACAGCCGGTTCTATTTACTCACTAATGGCGATTGCATTTGTATTAGTTTGGCGAAGCACACGAGTCATCAATTTTGCTCAGGCTGGCATGGCTTTACTGTCAACATATTTTGGATATGAAGCAGTAACCCGAATTGGATCATTTTGGATCGCTTTGCCGATTGCGATGCTTGGTGGAGCAATATTTTCTGCACTTGTAGAAGTTATTTTAATGCGTGTTTTAGTTAAACACTCATCGAGTGGTCCAATTGCAGGTGTAGCTCCAATTATTGCAACCCTTGGATTATTGGGGTTAATTCGCTCGGTAATTGCGATGATTTGGGGCGGCCAAGATTTACGAATTCTTCCACCTGTTTCTAATAATGGATTTACAGTCAACGGAGAAGTTTTAGTCTTTTCACCCCTAAAACTACTTATTTTAATCACAACGTTAATCTTGATGGCTTTACTTACACTACTTTTTCAACGAACAAATCTAGGCCTGTCGCTTCGTGCATCGGCATACGCTCCTGAAATTGCACGTCTGTCTGGAATACGAGTGGATCTGATAAGAACTCTAGGATGGGCGTTAGCAGGTGCGGCAGGTGCCGTTGCTGGAGTTTTTCAGACCGTCAATGGAAATGGAAATTTCTCACCTGACTCAATTGAATTTTCACTTCTCTTAGTATCTGGTTTTATAGCCGCAGTCATTGGAGGACTTGATAGTTTGCTTGGCGCAGTAATCGGTGGAATGTTCTTAGGACTAACTATTTCATTTATTTTAATGTATGTCAGCAGTGGTCTTTTCTTTATCGCACCTTTTGTGGTTCTATTATTAGTTCTCTTTATACGCCCTCAGGGAATAATTGGAGTAAAGGTAGGGCGCCGTGCATAAGCTAAAGCCCCGTGCTCATTTCGCTTTATTTCTAATTTTTGGATTTATCTTATTCTTGGCAAGTAACCGCGTAGATGAACTGCGTGTGTATCAAGGTGCATCAATTGCAGTATTCGTTATTGCTATCTCATCACTCATTTTACTTACCGGTTATTCAGGTCAAGTCTCACTCGGTCATGGCGCTCTTATGGCAATTGGTGCATATAGTGCAACGCTTGCGCGAAATGAATTTCAAATTCCAATCATCGTAACTTTCTTTATTGCAGTTTTGGCAGCAGCAGTTGGGGGTGCACTTCTTGGCGCGGCAGCGGCGCGATTATCTGGTCCGTATTTAGCTGGCACAACGTTGGCGCTAGCAATCGGTCTTCCATCACTTGCCAATCAATTCTCCATTCTCGGCGGAGAGCAAGGACTTCTCTTTGATGTTGGATTTCCGCCTCTTGGATTAGGCGAAGATTTCACTCAATATAAGTGGTACTTTTGGATCGCGGCCTTAGCCGCACTCATTTCAACGTGGTTCCTCAGTAATATTTTGAGTTCTCGATATGGTCGAAATTGGCGCGCAGGCCGAAGCAATGAGGTGGCCGCCCAGATCTGCGGCATCAATACCGGCCGAAGCAAGATTCTGGCCTTCACCATAAGTGCCGGGATTGCTGGCTTAGCCGGCGCCCTGTTATCCATGACAATTGGAACGGTTTCACCCAGCGCCTTTCCGCTGACTCTCTCATTTGCACTCCTGACGGGTGCGGTTCTCTCTGGCGTAAGTACCCTCTCAGGGGTCATGATTGGGGCAGTGACATTGGTGGCAATCCCAGAGATCGCCGATGTGGTGGCACACCGCATCGGAAGCTCCGAGAACATCACTACAAATTTGCCAGGCTTTATAGTGAGTGCGCTCTTGATTGTGACTGTTCTATTTGTACCCAATGGACCAGTTGAACAACATCGAGCGCGTGCAGCTAAAAAAGCGGCAAAGAAAAAGTTGTAAAGCTCTATCCAAACCCTCGATGGAAGGAAACACATGAAAGCAATGAATCGCCGGAAACTGATTTCAGTTTCTGCGGTACTAGCCGTAGCGAGCTTGACTGCAACAGCAGTTCCGGCAAACGCGAGAGAAGTTGGAGTTGCGTCATCTGAAATCAAACTCGGAATGACACTTCCAATGACCGGAGCAGCATCCCTTGGTTACAACAAGATCCCAGGAGCCGCGAAGGCTTACTTCGATTATCTGAATGCAAATGGTGGAGTCAACGGTCGCAAAATCACTCTCATAGTTAAAGATGATCGTTATGTTCCAACTGAGGCCGTAGCCAAGACCAACGAACTGATCTTAAAAGATAAAGTCATGGCACTACTAGCACCCTTAGGAACTGCGAATGTAAAGGCAGTTGCTTCTTCGCTTAACCCAGCTAGACGTGGCGTTCCAGTTCTATTTGTCAATACTGGATTTAGCGGCTTTGCTGATGTGAAGAAGTACCCAACTACCTATGCAATTTTACCTTCATATATTATGGAGGCCAAGATCATGGGTGAATACATCAAGGATAACTTTGCGGGCAAGAAAATTGGCCTGCTGTATCAAGATGATGACTTTGGTAGCGATGCGCTGGCAGGTTTTAAAACTGCCGGTATCAACTTTGCAGTAAAAGTTCCATATGCATCAGGCTCGCAAGGCGCTGCAGCTGCTGCGGGTTGGATTACAAAGTTCAAGGCCGCTGAAGCCGATGTCGTAATTCTCTTCGGAGTATCGAGTGCAACTTCTGCAATGCTCGGTACGGCCGCTGTGTTGAAATATGCACCGCAGTGGATGCTTGGCTCAGTTGGTGGCGATGCTACAACTATCAAGCTAACAGGAGTTCCAGCTGGCGTTCTATATAACGCCATTGGTTTTTCACCGGTGCCAGCTACTACTGATTTAAACGATGAGTACATCAAACTCTTCTCAGATATTTATGCCAAAGCCGTTCCAGGATCAGTCTTTGATCTCAATGTTTTACTTGGTATGAACACGGCCTTCATGACTGCTCAAGCTCTAAAAGCGGCGGGTCAAAATCCAACGCGTAAGTCATTGATGGCAGTTCTAAATACTAAAGGCGCTACTTTAGCTAACTCTGCGCTTACTCCAGTTGGATACTCAGCTAAGAGTCACGTAGGACTAACTGGCTACTGGGTTGGCAAGTATTCTCCAACAGGAGACCTACTTCCACTTGGTGGAACGTATGTCACCTACACGACCGATTCAGGTGCAGGCGCAGTTGTTAAATCTACGTACAAGCGCCCAGCGATGCCAGCGAAGGGATTACCAAACTAATGAGACCTACTTCAGCTAAAACGCGAATCTACGCACTTCTTAGTGCGAGCGCACTCGTAACTGGAATCATTGTTTCGATCCCAGTTGCAGCTAACGCTGCACCTGCATGCGATGGAAAATCTCCAATTCAATCATGCGTTGGTGTGACATCGGATGGTGCTCCGTATTCAATGATGGTTCCAGCTAATTTTAACGGAACTGTCGCTCTGTACTCACATGGATATCGTTACAACATAGATATTCCAGTTGGAATTCCCCTCATTGGTGGATACAAAGTTACTAATACACCAGAGCCTATTCCGGGTGGAAATGCGGCAGTTGCACAGTACTTATTTAGCCAAGGTGTCGCAGTCGTGGGTTCTGGCTTTGCCCGACAAGGGTGGAATCCAGATTCGGCGATAGCTACAAACGTTGAGTTAATTGGTGTCTTCAAAGCGCAGTTCCCAAAGACTACAAAAATTGTTGCGTGGGGATCATCTCTTGGTGGAGTTATCACTCAGGGACTTGCAGAGAAGTATCCAAATCTCATCTCTGCAGCAGCACCAATGTGCATGGCCGACAATATTCCAGCTGAGCTAACAATGGCTGGAGATTTCTTGTGGGGTCTTAAGGTGCTTTTCGATCCAACAATTAAGGGCGGTAATTATTCGGCAGGAGCGGCAGGTAATGCTGAGGCTTATGGCGACTTAGTTAAAGTCTTTACGGTTATGGGTAAGTTGCAGGCATCGCTTTCTACTAATGCTTGGCCAGATACATCATCTGCAACAGGCAAGGCTCTTGCTGCCGGCGGAGTTCCACCTCGCAGCGCACTTTTGCTGCTCGGTTTAATGTCTGGACTTCCAACGCAATCGGCTCACTTCGACTCAATTAGAGGACCAGAAGGAGCTCTAAAACTCTCATTCCCATTAGCAATTAGTCCCGCGTTAGCAATTCTAGAAAATGGAACTAATGCTGCAGCACTTGCTGTACTTGCAACACAAGATGTTGAACTTCAAGCAGGGGGTGCAATCTTTGATAACACAATGACTGATTACGCCGCTCGAATTGAAAACGAGCGAGTTATATATAACGCTGCTCTTTCTGGCAATACAGTTATCGATGTATTACTTGGCGCACTTTCTACTGCAAATCCGGGTGCACCACGCGCCGTTGGAAATGCAGCTGCAATTGCGAAGATGAATGCACTCCATAGCAATACCGGAAAAATCAATGTTCCAACCATCCTCATGACAGGTGTCGCAGATCCAATTACACCTGCAGGTGCCTCACAACGCATCGTTGATGCCTATGCCCAGCAATTTGCAGATGAAAAATTAGCTGCCTTTGCTGCATATAAGACAACTAGGTCTTACAAAGGACCTACCAATAGGCTACTGATGTTGTGGAACATGACGCCAAGTAAGGGTTACACAACCTTTACAGATGCGGGCTCTCCAATTACAACAACTCCTGCAGCATCTGGCACTAACCACTGTAACTTCACATCGGCACAGCTAGTGCTTGTTGCGAAGAGTTTGGTAAGTGCTGGACTCACCGGGACGTTGCCATCAGGTGGCCCAATCGTTTCGGCAGGCCGCAAGGCGGGCAATCTCGTTGTCGATCGGAACTTCTATGCTCCACTACTTAAGTACTACAACCAGTAAAACGTAAAAAACGAGGGAAATAACGGGAGTCTGGCCGAAAGCCAGACCCCCGTTTTCCTTTACTCTTGAGCCCTCATGATTACTGCAGCCAGTGCCGAAGAGATGTTTGATATCGGTAAAAAACTATCGCCGCGTCTAAGGCGGGGAGATTTAATTCTCATTAATGGTCCGCTCGGTGCCGGTAAAACAGTTTTAGCCCAAGGAATTGGTAGTGGCCTGGGAATCACTGATATCACATCGCCGACCTTTGTTATCTCTCGAGTACATAAAGCTGCCTTACCCATGATTCATGTCGATGCTTATCGCTTACTAGATACCGACAATCCCAGCCTCTACATCGATGATTTAGATCTAGACATTGAAAACTGCGTCACTGTTATCGAGTGGGGTGGCGCGGAATCGGCACGTTTGAGTGAAGATCGCTTAGAGATCACCATCGATAGAAGTGATGAGATTAGAAAAGTTCAAATAAGAGCAGTTGGTGAGCGTTGGTCGGGTTTTTCACTATGACGATTACTTTAGCTATTGATACATCGACATCTAGAACCTGCGTGGGAATTATTGAAGCTGGTGAATTACTCTGGAGTGGCTTTAAAGATGGAGCTACTGCCCATGGCCCAGCTCTTCCTGCATTAGTGCAGGAAGCTATCAAAAGCCGCACAATTGATGAAGTAGTAGTTGGAATGGGACCGGGACCATTTACAGGTCTTCGTATTGGTATCGCATTCGCACACAGCTTTGCCTTAGCACGCTCTATTCCGGTACGCGGCATTTGTTCACTCGATGCTATTGCAGCCCAAGTTCAGTCTAAGGATTTTATTGTTACTGTCGATGCGCGGCGCAAAGAGGTGTATTGGGCTCGCTATGTTGACGGAGTTCGGGTGGGCGAACCTGCAGTTAATTTTCCAGCCGCAGTAGAAGGCGCTGAAATTTATAGCAATTTATTTCCTGATTTGCTAGCAATGGTCTCACTTAAAGGAGGCATCACGGAACCAATTTATCTGCGTCATCCTGATGCTGTTGCAACGGCGGATCGCCAACCATGACTAAAAATGGAGTTACGTATCGCAGTGCCAACGCGCAAGATATTCCCGTTATGGTTTCGCTGGATAAACAATTGTTCCCTTACTCACCTTGGTCATCTGGCCAATACAGAGAAGAGATTTCTGCTCCAACCCGACATTATATTGTTGCCCTTGATGAAGCACAAAATATTATTGGATATGCAGGTGTTTTTGCACCAGGGGGAACTGAAGCAGATATTTTGACCGTTGGAGTTATTCCAGAGCATCGCGGCCATGGCATTGCAAGAGCGTTAATGGCCCTCCTCACTGAATGGGCAAAGACGCAAGGCTCAAACGCGATGATGTTGGAAGTAAAGACAGATAACCTAGAAGCAATTCCTTTATATGAATCTCTCGGATATTTGAGAATCTCT